>CAYFYG010000379.1:0-2958 GCA_964347225.1 uncultured Dehalococcoidia bacterium
CCCTGGCTGCGGAGCCAGGATTCGAACCTGGACCAAGGGATCCAAAGTCCCGTGTGCTACCCTTACACCACTCCGCACTAGGGTCGCTATTCCGTTGTCGCCTGGTGCCGAAGGCCGGAGTCGAACCGGCACGAGGGTCGCCCCTCAGCAGATTTTGAGTCTGCCGCGTCTACCAATTCCGCCACTTCGGCTCAATCCGCAGGCGCAAGAAGAGTTATCAGCCCGCCCGGTCAGGAGGCCGGCTCCAGTCCCGGTTCATGATACCAACGAGGGGCCCGCTTGCAAAGTGCGGCCGCCCCTCATCCCGCCGCCGCGGCACGTTGACGAGCGCTCCGCTTGCTCACCAACGCCAGGGGTTTCCATACAGCTGGCGCCAGAAGGACCGGGTAGGGCAGTGTGGAGGAGCCGTCAAGACGGAGGCGCGGAGCAGGGGCTCCGGCTCCTCTTGGAGGCTGTGGTTCACTCTTCAGGACGGGGCATGAGGTAGCCCACGCCCCGCTCGGTGTATATGAATCGTGGGTGCTTGGCGTCGTCACCCAGCTTGCGACGCAACAGGTTGACGAAGGAGCGCAGCAATCCCGTTTGCCCTTCGTACTCCGCTCCCCAAACCAGCTTGAGGAGCTGATCATGAGTCAAGAGACGCCCAGCATTCGTCGCCAGCTCATACAGGAGTTTGTACTCCGTGGCGGAAAGGGAAACAAGTTGACCTCCCACTTCAACCCGACGCTCCGCCATATTGATCCTGAGTTCCCCCAGAGCAAACGGCGCTCGCTCGTTCAGGACGTCGGGGGACACCCGCCGGCGGAGCACGGCTTCGATGCGGGCGAAGAGCTCCGTCTGCGAGAACGGCTTGATTACGTAGTCGTCGGCCCCCATCTTCAGCGCCTGAACGGTGTCCTCCTCGCGCTCGCTCGCCGTGACGATTATCACCGGGACGTTCGAGAACTCGCGTATGCGTTGGAGGAGGTCGAAGCCGCTGCTTTCGGGCATGATGAGGTCAAGCAAGATCAGGTCTGGCTCCTCCACCTCCACCAGTCCTGCGACCTGCGACGGGTCGCTGGTGACCATAGCCTCATACCCTGCGCCATCGAGAGTTCGCTTGAAATAGCGCAGTATCTGAGGCTCGTCATCCACTGCCAGGACACGGGTCCGCTCCCCCGTTCGGGTGACCCTCCGTAGATGGACCGCACTGCGGGCGGCGTCCGACAGTGAGATGACGCTGGTCTCGGAGGCTAGCGGTAGGGTGAAACTGAAAGTGGCGCCCTTCCCCTCTCCAGCACTTTGCACCCAGATTCGTCCGCCGTGCGCCTCCACTATCCCCTTGCAGATGGCCAATCCCAGGCCGCTTCCCGAAAGCTTCCGTTCTTCATCCTCTTGGAGACGAGCAAACTTCTTGAAGAGGTTGTGTTGCTTTTCCTCCGGAATCCCCTGGCCTTGATCGCGCACGTGCACGGTAGCAGAGATGGAGTCGTGCTCAACCTCGACCGTGATGGGGGCCGTCGGGGGGGAGAATCTGGCTGCGTTGGCCAGCAGGTTAGCGACCACCTGCACGATCCTCCCAGCGTCGGCGCTCACAGGTGGAAGTTCATCTGGCATCATGATCCGCAACGCCTGTGAACCCCCGCCGCGCACGAAGGTCGCCTGCGCCTCCTCCAGGATAGCGCGCAGATCGACCGGCTCAGGGCTCACCGATAGGCGCCCTGCCTCTATGTGGGTCATGTCCAGCAGGTTGCTCACGAGGTCACGCAACCGGTCTCCCTGCTCATCGATGATCTGGAACAGCTCCCGGATCTCCTGCCTCTCAAGGGGCGTCACGCTGCCCAGCGCCGTCGCCGCCGCCCCCTTGATGGCCGTGAGCGGTGTCTTGAGTTCGTGGCTCACCATGCCCAGGAACTCACTGCGGAGCTTTTCTGCTTCCTCGAGCGGCGTGATATCCTGGATCACTGCGACCGCGCTCGTGATCCTTCCGTCGGCGGAGTACACAGGCGTGGCGCTGACGAGAGTGGGGACGGTGCGCCCGTCTGGGAACTCCACAAACATCTCCTCAGCGCTCACCGTCTCCCCGCGATGCAGGGCCCGCTCAAGGGGCAGTTCCTCCACCGAGTATGCCTGTCCGTCTGGCCTCCTATACACCGCGGCGCGCTCAATCGGCGCCAAGCGATCTTTAGGCTGCTCCAGGAAGCCAAGGATCCGTCGCGCCTCCCGGTTTATGAGCGTTACGCGTCCGGTTCCGGCCTCCGCGACGAAGACGCCTGCAGGAGAAGCATCGACCAGTGCCTGCAACCGCCGTCGCTCGGCCTGCGCCTCCTCCTCCACTTGCCTGCGCTCCACGATGTCACCAAGCCGCTGAGCAATGGCGTCGAGTAGGCTCCTTTCCTCCTTGAGGAAAGGCCCCTCGTCGCTCGCCGGTCTTTCCTCAAGGTAGTAGACCTCTACGCTGCCCATCACCTCGCCGTGCACCGTGATCTCGGATGCCTGTCCCCAGGACGTCTCTCTGAAGTCCTCCGTCTGCAACTCTCGACCGTGCAGGATGATCCGTGCGCACGCGACCTCGGGATACTGCCAGGACGGGGGAAGGAGGCTCGCAGTCCCCTGAAGTATCTGCTCCAGCGAAATCCCAGGCGTCTCAACAAGCTTAGAGATGCCGTATAGGCAATTCAGCTCCTTGACTCGCTCAGTGAGTTCGTGTGTGCGTTGCCGAAGCGTCGCCTCCATCCTCAGGTTCTCGACGATGTCACCAAGCCGTTGAGCGATGGCGTCGATTAGGCTCCTCTCCTCCTTGAGGAAAGGCCCCTCGTCACTCACCGGCCTTCCCTCAAGATAGTAGACCTCTACGCTACCGATCACCTCGCCGTGCGCGGTGATCTCGGATGTCTGCCTCCACGGCGTCTCTCTGAAGTTCTCCGTCTGGAACTCTCGATCGTGCAGGATGATCCGTGCGCACGCGACCTCGGGATA
>CAYFYG010000380.1:0-4983 GCA_964347225.1 uncultured Dehalococcoidia bacterium
GCTCGGAACTGGCTCGACGGGCAGCGCTACTGGCAGGACGAGTCCAGCGGCCCCATCCAGAGCTGGGCCGACTTCGAGGCCTACCCCTGGCCCGAAGCGGATAAGATGACCCACCTGGCCCTGGAGTACGTCAACACCATCGTGCCGGAGGGCATGAAGATCGCCGCCTTCGGGTACGGTGGCATATTCGAGAACTCTACCTGGCTCATGGGACTGGAGCCCTTCTCCTATGCCCTCCAGGACCAGCCCGACCTGGTAGAGGCCATCTGCCAGCGGGTGGGCGAGCTCGCCACCGCCACCGCCGCCCACGTCGCTACTGTCGACAACGTGGAGATAATGTTCCTCAGCGACGACCTCGGCTTCTTCAGCGGCACCCTCGTCTCGCCTGAGGTCATCCGTCGCTACGTCGTTCCCCACTACAAGAAGATCGCCGAGGCCACCCACGAGGCCGGGAACCTCCTCGTCCTCCACTCATGCGGCAACATGTACAAGCTGATGGACGACTTCATCGACGACGTCGGCATCGATGCCAAGCACTCCTACGAGGACAAGATTCTGCCGGTGGAGGAGGCCTACCGCCGCTGGGGCGACCGCGTCGCCGTCCTGGGCGGCGTGGACATGGACCTCCTCGGCCGGGGCACGGAGGAGCAGGTGCGCGCCCGCGTCCGCCAGATCCTGGAGGTCTGCGGCACCAAGGGCACCGGCTACGCCCTCGGCAGCGGCAACACCGCCGCCAACTACATCCCCAGGGAGAACTACCTCGCCATGCTGGACGAGGGCCGCCGCTGGAACCGAGAGCACTTCGGCACCGCCTAGGCCTGGCCTGAGCCTGTCGAGACGCTGGCTGCGCTAGTCCGCCGGCTACCCGCTCGACTCTTCGCGGCGGAGAAGAAACGTGGCGCGGCCCAGGGCGATGAGCCGGCCGCTGGCATCGCGGATCTCGGCCGTACCGAAGGCGACGGTGCGCGCCCGCCGCACGATACGGCCCTCCGCGAAGAGGTCTCTCCCTTCAACGGCGTCGACAAACGTTACGTTCAGGTCGGCCGTCGCGTGGGCGGTCACGTCGTCATCCTCCGGCCCGTAGGTCGTGAAGAGCGCGATGGCTACCGCCATGTCCACCAGGCTGCTGAGGAGCCCGCCGTGGGGCCACGCCCCGTGCTTCGTTGGGTCCAGGGCAACGTGGAGCCTGCTGCTTTCTGGCCCGAGGCCGACCACTTCAGCGCCCAGCAGGTGCCAGAAGGGGTGCAGATCCCAGGACCGGACCTGAGCCAGCCGTTCCTCCCAGCTGCCCTTCTGGGAAAGACGCGGCATGCTGCGATGCTGCCAGCGACTAGCTCTCGCCATTGCCGCTGTCAGGAGTGGAGAACGGTTGCCTGCCGCACGCGCCCGGCATGTCGTTGTTCAGGCCATCCAGCACAGTCACCATTACACTTTCCAGCGTGCGCCCGTGTCGGCGCTCACTCTCCGTCCGGTCCCTGCTTGCCCCATTCTAGCTCAGAACGTGCGACCTTACATTCGCTCTCCACGCGTGCCTACACGGGGAAGACTCCCGCTGCCAATGTCTGGGCGCAGCCGTTGCCATCGCTCTCACGGCGGGCGCCTGCTGCGCGCGTAGGCGCCGGCTGCGGTGGGCGTCCGCGGAATGCTGCCTATTCAGACTTCGGAAGCCGCCAGCGCAAAGCGCCTACGTCTCATGTGAGATCTTTTTCTCGCGGCGCGCCACTCCAGTCGAGTGGGCAGCCTCGATGACGGCCTCGGCGACGCTCCTGGCCACACGCCGGTCGAAGACGCTGGGAATGATGTAGACCTCACTGAGTTGGTCCGAAGAAACCATGCCCGCGATGGCATGGGCGGCGGCAATCTTCATCTCGTCATTGATGTCCCGCGCCCGGCAGTCCAGAGCTCCCCGAAGAAGGCCCGGGAAGCAGAGGACGTTGTTTATCTGGTTGCTGAAATCGGATCGACCCGTAGCGACTATTCTCGCGTAGCGAACGGCCTGTATCGGCGACACCTCGGGTGCAGGATTCGCCAGAGCGAAGACGATTGGGTCCGGGGCCATGTCTGCTATGGCCTCGGCGGGAAGGACGCCCGGGCCGGAAAGCCCGATGAACACATCGGCCCCTTTCAGGACGTCCACCAGACTGCCGCGAACGTTATCCGGGTTAGTCGAGTGGGAGAACAACTCCTTCCTGGGATTCATGTGCTCTGTTCTGCCTCGGAAGAGGGCGCCTGCTCTGTCGCAGCCAATGATGTTTCGAGCCCCGGCGACGCCGAGAACTTGCGCGGTGCATGTGCCGCCAGCCCCCACGCCGTTGATGACAATCTTCACGTCGGCCAATTCCTTGCCTACGATCTTCAGGGCGTTGATGAGGGCGGCCATGACCACAACGGCCGTCCCGTGCTGGTCATCATGGAACACCGGGATGTCCAGCTCCTGCCTCAGGCGCTCTTCTATCTCGAAGCAGCGGGGGGCTGAGATGTCCTCTAGGTTAATCCCGCCGAAGGCAGGCGAGATATACTTGACGGTCTCTACGATCCGATCGGCATCCTTCGTATCCAAACAGATGGGGAAGGCGTCCACCCCCGCGAACTCCTTAAAAAGCATTGCCTTCCCTTCCATCACCGGCAGGGCCGCGATCGGGCCGATGTCGCCCAACCCAAGCACCGCAGTGCCATCTGTCACGACCGCAACGGTGTTCCCCCTCATAGTCAGGGTGAAGGCCCCCAGGGGATCATCGCGAATGGCAAGAGAGACTTCGGCGACGCCTGGGGTGTAGTAGGTGGACAGGTCCGCCCTGGTCTTTAGGGGCTTCCTCGCTGTGATCTCTATCTTGCCTCCGACATGCGCCAGGAGGACCGGATTGGAGACGAATACGACCCCGACGCCCTCGATGCCTGTGACGGCCTCAACGACTCGCTTCCCATGCTGATCATCCGAGACCGCAATGCTGATATCACGGGTGACCACATCGGTGGTGATTTCCGGCGTGTCTATGGCGCCGATGCTTCCCCCCGCAGCACCGATGGCCGAGGCAATCTCTCCCAGCTTGCCCGGCCGATTCGGCACGCGGACCCTGATCATGATAGCGCGTGCCCCCCACGAAACCGCGCCCTCGGACTGTGGACCTGTCATGTTGAAGCAGAATCGTCGATCACTGAAACTTTGCGGTCAGCGTCGGCTCCCGCGGCTTCACGCACACGGACAGCCAACCTGGTCACCGGCGGAATGCCGCGCAGGGGCGCCGATGGCCGCAGTGTCTGTAATGGCAATTGTGCGCTTGGGCCGGACGGCTGTCAATGGGAAGGCCACCGGCCCATCGCCGCGCACCCGAGTAGCTTTCACGTCACCGCGACCCCTCGATGTGGTCAGAGGACTGCCTGGAGGGTCGGGTTGCGCTCCTCCAGAATATCCTCCATCCGGGCCCGCACCCTATCTTTCGTCTCCGGATGCGTGATGATGTAGAACTTCTCGTCCCTGATTGCATTGAAGACGTGAGCGGCGACCTGCTCGGGACTCATCCCAGTCGCCAGGAGCTGCCGGAAACCCTGCTCCATCGCCTCCAATTGAGCGCTCTTCGCCTCCTCGCCGGGGTCGTTTCGCAGTCCCGCCGGGCGATTGCGGTCCGCGTCCATGATCCGCGTGTTCACCGTGGCCGGGCAGAGCACCGAGACCTTCACCTTGGCGCCACTCACGGCAAGGTCATAGTGCAGTGACTCGGACAAGGCCACGACAGCGTACTTGGTCACGCAGTACGTTGCCATCCAGGGGCGCGCGTGCAGCCCTGCTCCGGATGCCGTGTTCACGATGTGTCCTTCGGTGCCCTGCTCCAGCATGATCGGGACGAAGACCTTGATGCCGTGAATGACCCCCCACAGATTCACCCCTAGGAACCATTCCCAGTCTCTCGCGGTCTGCTGCCACGATACGCCACCGCCGCCGACGCCGGCGTTGTTGCACACGACGTGAACCGCGCCGAACGCGTCGATGGTCTTCTTGGCGAGTGCCTCCACGTCCTCCGCCTTCGAGACGTCTGTCCGCACGGCCACTACCGCTGCCCCCTTGGCCTTCATCTCCCTCTCGGCGCTGTCCAGAGCCACCTGCTCGATGTCGGCCAGGACGACCTTCATCCCCTCGGCCGCGAAACGCTCCGCCATCGCCCGCCCGATGCCGCTGGCCCCTCCCGTGACAACCGCAACTTTGTCCTTGAACTCCTTCACCTTCCCGCTCCTTTCGACGTCCTTGGCATGGCGTTCCGCGTCCTCTACCGCAGCACGGCTCCCCGGTCCGCCGGACCCACCCGCTCGGCGTAGAGGGCTAGGAAGCCCCGAGCGAAAGGCGACTCCCGCCTCCGCCACCGTCGGCGCCTCTCGGCCAGTACCTCTTCGGCTACCAGCAGGTCGAGCCTCCGCGCCGGGATGTCGATTTCGACGACGTCGCCGTCCTCGACCAGGGCGATGGGGCCGCCCTCGTGCGCTTCTGGCACCACGTGGCCGATGCAGGGGCCGCGCGTCGCCCCAGAGAACCGACCATCGGTCACCATAGCGGCACTACCGCCGAGGCCCATGCCCACCAGAACGGCGGCGGGGATAGACAGCTCCCGCATGCCTGGGCCGCTGCGGGGCCCCTCGTTACGGATTACCAGGACATCGCCTGCCTGGATCTTCTGCGCGAGTAGCTCCTCCCGCAGTGCCTCCTCTCCCTCGAAGACGCGGGCCGGCCCGCGGTGGCGCAGCATCTCCGGCTCGACTCCGCTCTGCTTGACGACCGCCCCGCCCGGCGCCAGCGAGCCATACAGCACGGCGATTCCACCCTCTGAGGCCAGCGGCTCGTCCAGTGGTCGCAGGACGTCGCGGGGAGACGGCTCCGCGTCGGCCGCCACCTCGCCCACGGTGCGGTCGCCCACGGTGGGCAGATCGAGTTGCAGCAGCGGTGAGAGATTCTGGAGCACCGACGGCACGCCGCCCGCCTCGTGCAGGTCGACC
>CAYFYG010000381.1:0-4100 GCA_964347225.1 uncultured Dehalococcoidia bacterium
CTGGCCGATGCTCTGAAGGCGATGATTATCGTCAGCGATACGCCGACTGCGGTGATGGTGCAGGACGTGGTGAACCCCTGGCGGGTGGACCAGACGCTAAGATCCCTGGGGATGAACGATATGTCCGTGACGACCACCGATTTGCCCACGACGGCACGGGACATGGCCGTGCTGATGGAGGCGGTGGCTGCGGGCGAGGGGGTAATGGCGGACTCCCGGAGCGAGATGCTGGCGCTGCTGCTCCAGGAGTGGGTAAGGGGTGGCATCCCGTCCGGCGTGCCGCCCAACTCGGCGGTGGCCCATAAGACTGGCAACCTGACCAACGCCACCCACGACGTGGCACTGGTGTGGGGCCCAAGCGGGCCTTACATCATCGCGGTGCTCTCCGATCGCTCCTGGGATTGGGGGGCGACGGTGGCGGTCTCGCGGGCGGTGTGGGATTACTTCGCAGCCAACCCGTAGCCCCATGCGGAAGACGAAGGTGCCGCCGCTCACGCCTGCGGAGATCGTGACCGCGCTGTCGGTCCTGTACGGGCGGGCGGTGTGGCGGCCCCACGGCGATGCGATGACGGAGCTGGTGCTCACGATCCTCTCTCAGAACACGTCGGACGCCAACTCCGGTCGAGCGTCCATGCGGCTCATCTCACGCTTCCCCACGTGGGACGCCCTGATGGCGGCCGACCCGATGGAGATCGAAAGAGAGATACAGGTAGGTGGGCTGGCGGCGACCAAGGCGCCTCGGATCAAGGCGATCCTGGAGGAGGTGTGGCAGCGACGTGGCTCCTTCGACCTGTCGTTTCTGGGGGAGATGCCGCTGGCGGAGGCGAAGGCGTGGCTGCGGTCGCTACCGGGGGTGGGGCCCAAGACGGCGGCCTGCGTGTTGATGTTCGCCCTGGGACGGCCGGCGCTGCCGGTGGACACGCACGTGGGACGGCTAGCGCGGCGGCTGGGCCTGGTGCCGGCCAACACCGGCGCAGCGGAGGCCCACGACCTGCTGGAGGCGATCCTTGCCCCCGAGGAGGTCTACCCGTTCCACATGTCGCTGATCAATCACGGGCGTCGGTTGTGCCGGGCACAGCGCCCGCTGTGCGACGAATGTCCCTTGGCGGTGCGGTGCCCGACGGCACCGTTGTACTTGGGGACGAAGCGCGCCGAGTCGACTTCCTGATGTTCTGCCGACGGTCTCTGCGGGGCTACACTGGCGGTGCTATCCTGTGGATGGCATGGTGACAGCGAGAGGACCTTCGTATCTGGAGCTGAGCCGGGAGGAATTGGGCCGCCGCACAGAGGCCGCCTGGGAACTGATGCGAATGCCCTGCCGGGTGTGTCCGCGTCACTGCAAGGTGGATCGGGCGCTGGACGATCGGCGTGGCTTCTGCCGGGTGGGCAACCGGGCGCTGGTGTTCTCGGCGCACCTGCACTTCGGGGAGGAGCCTGTGCTGGTGGGCCGTGACGGCTCGGGGACGATCTTCCTCGCTTCCTGCAATCTGGCCTGCGTCTACTGCCAGAACTGGGAGATATCACAGATCCGGTCGGGGCAGGAGATGGAGCCGCCGCAGCTCGCGGAGGTGATGCTGCGGTTGCAGGGGGCGCGCTGCCACAACGTGAACTTCGTCTCGCCCACCGTCTACGTGCCGCAGATTCTGGCGGCGCTCCCGCACGCCATCGACGCCGGCCTGCGGGTGCCGCTGGTGTACAACACCGGAGGCTACGACTCCATTGAGGAGCTGAGGCTGCTGGATGGCGTGGTCGACATCTACATGCCGGACATCAAGTACTCGGACGACAAGACGGCCGGGCGCTACTCCATCGTCAAGAACTACTACGAGACGGCGAAGGCGGCGGTCAGGGAGATGCACAGACAGGTGGGGGACCTCGTGGTGGATGACGGCGTCGCCGTGCGAGGGCTGGTGATCCGGCACCTCGTCCTGCCGCAGGACCTGGCGGGGAGCGATGAGGTGATGCGGTTCATCGCCGAGGAAGTGTCGCGGGGCAGCTACGTGAACGTGATGGCACAGTATCGGCCGGAGCACAAGGCACTGCGCTATCCGGAGCTGTCGCGACGGCTCACGGCGGAAGAGTACCGCAGCGCGCTGGAGGCGGCGCGACGGCACGGGCTGTGGCGATTCGCAGACTTGGCTTGACACGGGCTTCACAAACTCGTATCCTTTCGTCATCATGACTGAGCTGTGGATGAGGGACGCCCGACCGCGACCGCGAGCTACGTTCGGCGGTGGGTTTCCCGTGCCCGCGGACAGTCGCTAGTAATCGAGAGCAGAGCGTAAACCGGAGGCCCCACCGCTGAGAACGGTGGGGCGATTTGATTTTCGGGAGGACATCATGGTCAGGGTAGGCATCATCAACGTCACGGGCTACGCCGGCGCGGAGCTGGCGCGGCTCCTGCATGTGCATCCGGAGGCGCGACTGACCGGCGTCAGCGGCCGCAGCGCTGCCGGCAAGACCCTGGCCGAGGTGTTCCCGCATCTGGCTTGCCATGATCTGATCATCGGTGAGGAGGTTGGCGAGGTGGATTTCGTGTTCTCAGCGCTGCCCCACGCGGCCAGCGCCGAGGCCGCCGCGCCACTGGTGCGGGCGGGCGTTCCGGTAGTCGACATAAGCGCAGACTTCCGCCTGCGCGACGCCGAGGAGTACGCCGAGTGGTACGGGGTGGAGCACCCCGCGCCGGACCTGCTGTCGCGGGCGGTCTACGGGCTGACGGAGTTGAACCGAGAGGCGGTGCGAGCGTCGCGACTGATAGCCAACCCCGGCTGCTACCCGGAGAGTGCGCTGCTGGCGCTGGCCCCGGCGGTGAAGGGGGGCGTCATCGGCCCCGAGGTCATCATTGACTCCAAGTCCGGCATCTCAGGGGCGGGCCGCTCTCTGGGCCTCACCTACCACTTCGCCGAGGCGGACGAGAGCGTTTCGGCCTACGGGCTGGCCGGTCACCGCCACTTGCCGGAGATTGTGCAGGAGCTGGCGACGATGTGGCCGCAGGAGGGGGCGGAGCCGCCGCGACCCAAGGTAACGTTCACGCCGCACCTGATCCCGATGTCGCGGGGTATTCTCTCCACCTGCTATGCGCCTCTGGTGCCGGGGACGGTGGGCAGCGGTGAGGAGGTGCGACAGCTGTACCGCGAATTCTACAAGGGCGAGCCGTTCGTGCGAGTGGTGGACTCCCCGCCGGCGACGAAGCAGGTGTCCGGCAGCAACGGGTGCTTGGTCTACCCCACCGTCGACCCGCGGACGGAGCGGCTGGTGGTGGTTAGCGTCATCGATAACCTGGTCAAAGGCGCGGCCGGCCAGGCGATCCAGAACATGAACGCGATGCTGGGGTGGCCGGAGACGACCGGCCTCGAGGGCCCGGCGGTCTACCCGTAGGAGGAGAGGTCGTGTATTCTGAGGCAGCGATGCGCGAGAGAATCGAGGAGGTGGCTGAGGGCGGCGTTGCGAGCGCCAGGGGGTTCGTGGCGGGGGCGGTGCGGGCTCGCATGCGGCCGAACTGGGACAAGCTGGACGTGGCGCTGCTGTACTCGGAGGTGCCGTGCGTGGCGGCCGGTGTGTACACCCAGTGCAACGTTGTGGCGGCGCCGGTTGTGATCACGCGGAAGCATCTCGCTGATGGCAGGGCGCAGGCGGTCATCGGCTGCAGCGGTTGCGCCAACGCCGCCACGGGCGAGCGAGGGATGCGGGACGCGGTGGAGATGGCGCAGATCGCCGCGGCGAAGCTGGGGCTGGACCCGCACGAGGTGGTAGTGGCCTCAACGGGGGTCATCGGCACGTTCCTGCCCATGGATCGCCTGCGCCATGGGGTCGAGGTGATCGAGCTGTCGACGGGCGGCGGGCTGGCGTTCGCTCAGGGGATCATGACCACGGACACCCGGCCCAAGCAGTCGGCGGTGCGATTCGGAGAGTACACGCTGGGTGGGGTCTGCAAGGGAGCAGGGATGATCCACCCCAACATGGCGACGATGCTGGCCTTCGTCACCACTGACGCCCCGGTGGCCGCTCCGTACCTGTCCCGGACGCTAAAGGAAGCGGTGGACGCGTCCTTCAACATGATCGACGTGGACAGCGACACCAGCACCAACGACATGGTGGTG
>CAYFYG010000382.1:0-6366 GCA_964347225.1 uncultured Dehalococcoidia bacterium
CTGGAGGGCGGTCGCAAGTACATCTTCCACCTGCGGGACGACGTGCGCTGGAGCGATGGGGTCCCGGTGTCGGCGGGGGATTTCGAGTACGCCTGGAAGCTGGTGTTGGATCCGGCCAGCGGGTCGCGCTTAGCCAACCTCCTGTACGACATCCAGGGCGCTAGGGCTTACCATCAGGGCGAGGTGGCCGATCCGGACCGCGTAGAGGTGCGCGCCCTGGACGAGATCACCCTGGTGGTGGATCTGGAAGGGCCAACTGGCTACTTCCCCCATCTCTTGACCCGCCCTACCACCTTCCCCGTGCCCCGCCACGTGGTGCAGGCGCATGGGGCGGCCTGGACGGAATTGGGTAACATTGTCACCAATGGTCCCTTCAGATTGGCGGCCTGGGAGCGAGGTGAGTCCATGCTTCTCGAACGTTACCCGGCCTATCACGGTCGCTTTGCAGGTAACCTGCTGCAGGTGGAGTTGCCATTCCCCTCGGGACAGCCCGCCAGGTTAGGGCAGATGTATGAGGACGATGACCTGGAAATCCTAGATATTCCTCTCCTCCCACCGGCGGAGCAGGACCGTGCCCGGCAGCGATACACCGGGGAATACATCTCAGGACCTGCGCTGCATACTGACTACATCGGATTCGACGTGAATCGGCCGCCCTTCGATGACCGGCGGGTCCGCCGGGCATTCACCCTGGCCACAGACAGGGAGACGCTGGCAGATGTGGCCCTGCGAGGCTATGTTTTCCCGGCCACGGGCGGCCTGGTGCCGCCGGGGATGCCGGGCCACTCGCCAGGGACCGGCCTGCCCTATGATCCCGAGGGTGCGCGCCATCTCCTGGCCGAGGCTGGTTATCCAAATGGGCAGGGTTTCCCGGTACTAGACGCCTTGACAGTGGATAGGCCTGCCGCTGTTCCTACAATCGAGTACCTGCAGGCCCAATGGCTAGAGAATCTGGGGGTAGAGATCACCTGGAAGAAGATGGAGTGGGCAAGGTTGCTCGACAGGCTGTCCAGGGAAACACCACACATGCGATATGCGGGGTGGGTGGCGGATTATCCCGATCCCGATAACTTTCTCAGGGTGGGTTTCCTGTGGGAACGGACCGGATGGCGGAATGAGGCCTATGACAGGCTGGTGGAGGAGGCCAGGCGAGTCATGGACCAAGAGGAGCGGATGAGGATGTACCAGCAAGCAGACGGGATCCTGGTAGAGGAGGCGGCGATCCTGCCCCTCCTCTATTGGCGCTTCCATCTGCTGGTGAAGCCGTGGGTGAGAAAGTACCCCACGTCACCGATGAAGACCTGGTTCTGGAAGGACGTCATCATCGAGCCGCATTAGCTTGATCAGTTCGCAGGCGAGGACGTTGCGCCAAAAGCGATTGCTCACTGTATGGGACACCCCCGCGACGGGGGCTGCGAGCGTTCTGCACCAAAAACTAGACCAACTTAAAACAAGCCCCCTTGCCCCTAGGCGAAGGCTCTTATAGGAGCTCTGCCTCAACCAATAGCTGGCGTACTTATACTACTGGAAACGGTGGACGGCCAACAGTTGCAGGAACTCGTCGTTCATCGGGTGTTGGCCCGTAACCGGATGGTGCCAGACGGCGATCTTGAGCCAGCCGTCGTAGGCGCCTCCCTGCAGGCGGTCCAAGGCCCGGCCAAGCGCTGGCATGTGGATGCTCGCGCGGTCACGGGAGTGGTGGTCGATCTGCCAGCAGGAATTGAGTCCCAAGAACAGGATGCGATCCTCGGCCCCCTCGATCAGGCGGGCCTGGTCGGCATATTCCAGCGGATAGTTCTGCCCGCCGTAGACGCGACGGTGAAAGTGCGTGTTGAAATGAGCAAACCGCTCGCGGTACAGTTCGTCATCGCGCAGTAGCGGGCCGGCGTCACCGGCCGGGATGTAGCGACCCTCGGGCAACGGCGAAGGCAAGTCGTCCTGATAGACAAAGGATAGGCCCTCTTGGACAACGCCCAATTCAGGTCGTGGTTGCCCGTGGGGTCCAGCCCGAACCGCTTGACCAAACCGTCCAGCATAGCAAAGGCAGCATGGTACTCCTCCTCGGTCGAGCGGTTGGCAACTTCGCCGGAGATGACCAGGTACTCCAGCCGCCGGATGCCCAGTTCCTGGATCAGGTCGGTTTCCAGTTGGGTGCGGTACACCTGGGCCTGGGCGTCGTTTTCCAGGTGCAGGTCCGACAGGTGCAGGATGTGAATCGGATGGTCTTCCTCGGCAGTGTACTGCTGCTGATCGGCCCGGAATTGCTCCACCTCCGCCTCGGTCCGCTTCCCGACGGTCTCTGCCAATTGCTGCTGTTTTTCACCCAGGGACGCGTCCCGCCGGTAGCGCTCTTCGACGCTCTTGGGGATCAGGATGGCCGCGGCGCAATACTGGCAGGGGATGTCCAGGCATCCTTCCTGAATTCGGGCTTCGATGGCCTCGCGGTTGGTGACTTCTTTGGAACAATTGGGGCAGTACAGGCGGATCTGTTCCTGGATGTCAATGCCCTTGGCCCGCAGGTGGTCGGTGACAAAGCGGATGAACGTCACCCTATCGAACTCGCTGAGGCCGGGACAGAAATAGATCTCCAATTCGCCGGTGCCCTCTTCGACCTGTTGCATGGAAAAGCCGAGGCGGTGGCCGTCGCGGGAAAACTCGACGGCGTATCTCCACTGATCCTCGCGCCGGAAATAGTCCGTATAGCTCAGCCACACCACCAGCGAGGCGTAGATCGTCTCGATGCCGCCCGAGAAGCGGTAGGCCACTTCCGTCCGCGGAAGCGCCTCGGTGGGCGGGAGCCGCGTGACGTTGATCTGGCTGGGGAAAACCAGGTAGCCCATCTCGCGGAAGCACAGGTCGTGCCGGATCAGCAACTCGGCCGTCGCCCCCAGCACCAGCGCTTCTTCGGCCTGCGCCAGCCGATGGAAGCCCGCAAAGGCAAGATCCCCGATCAGCACGTCCCGCTCTGGCACGGCGCCGATGCCCTGCGGATGGTTGCGCGCCGCCTGGATGATGGACGCGCCGTACTGGTTGATGAGTTCCGGCTTGAGCAGCACCCAGGTCACGTCCGGCCTAGGGTCCAGGCGGGATACCAGACCCCGACTTTGCAGCAGTTGCACGACGGTGTCCAACTCGGCCTGCGTGGCGGCACGCTCGGTAAAACGCTCTCGTGCCGCTTACCGAACCTCGTCCATGGCGATCAACGTCCCACCGACCGCCTTGCGCTCCAGCAGGAACTCGCGCACGACCTGGAACAACCGGGGCGTGCTGGTGCGCGGGAACTGGTCCCAAGGGATGCCGGAGAGCAGTCGCTCGAAGAGCGCTTCGACGTCCTCCCCTTCTTTGGCGCTGGTCTTGAAATACTCGTCCAGCCCGTATGCGGCCAGGACGTGGTTGATCTCGCGGCGATCAACGGTGACGGGGCTGACGTCGCAGCGGGCCGAGACCAGGAACTTTCGGGCGTGTGGCGGGGCGTGCTTTTTGAGCACTTTGGCCCAGTAGGGCACGCCACGAAAAGGATCGCTGGCGTCGGAGCAGTCGAACAGCAGCAGGACAGCGTCCGTGTCGTCCAGAAACAGTTGGTGGGTCAGGCGGTATTCCGGCTGGCCGGCCAGGTCCCACAGCGTGAGTTCCGCTTGGACGTTGGCCGGCAGCGCCGTCAGCCGCTCGGTGGGAAAGTGCCAGAACTGGGCGCCGTGCGTCGAGTCGGTCGTGCGGAATTCCCCTTCAGCGATGCGGATCCCCAGCCCCGATTTGCCCACCCCGCTGTCGCCCAGCAGGACCGCCTTGGCGTTGACATAGAAGACGGTTGGCGCGGCCGGTTCCGCACCGCGCAGCAGGGCCAAGTCGAGGTCCCAGATGTTGATTTCTTTGAGGTCCATAGCGCACGCCGCCATCACCGGCAGCGTGGGGTGAACGACGAAGTTGGAGAGGATAGGGGCGTCGCCAATCTTGTCCACTCGGATCACCTCGGCCCAAGTGTCGGTCCGCCAGAGGATCACCGCACCACTTTCGTCGAGCGAGGCCAGCAGGCGTCCGTCATCCAGGAAAGAAACGGACACGACCCTGCCCGTGTGTCCCTCCAGCACGTATTGCTGCTGCCCGGTTTCAGGATCCCAGATGCGGACGGTCTGATCCCTGGAACTTGACGCGAGGTGTCCTCCATCTGGTGACCAGGCCACATAATAGACGTTATCCTTGTACCCTTGAAGCGTCCGGAGCGCCTCGCCGGTCTCCGCGTCCTACAGGCGGACGGTATCATCCCACGAGCCTGAGCAGAGCCATTTGCCATTGGGTGACCAGGCAGCACCATAGACTCGGTCGGTATGTCCTTTGAGTTCTCGCAGTGCACGCCCGTTCGCTGCATCCCAGAACTGGATCGTTTGGTCACTGGAGCAGGACGCCAGCGTTTTCCCGTCTGGCGACCAGGCCACGCCGGTGACTATGGCGCCGTGCTTTCCCAGAATCCGCAGTTGTTGCCCAGTCGTGGCGTTCCATAGGCACACTTTATTATCACCGCCACCGCTGGCAAGCGTCGTTCCATCCGGCGACCAGGCAACGCAGACCACATCTGCCGCGTGCTCAAGCGTCCGCAAGAGCCGCCCGCTCCCCACATCCCAGAGCCGGACTGTATTGTCCGGATTTCCAGAAGGCGAGGCCAGAGTACGTCCGTCAGGCGACAGGGCTATCCTCAATACGTTGCCAGTATGTCCTTGCAGCGTATGGCGGAGCTTCAAGGCGGGATGGGGGCTATCTGCCGGATGACTGGCCCTTTGCTCCTGCGACTCTTTTTCCTTTGGTGCCATCTCCTTCCACTCCCATATGACAAGTTTGAAAAGGTATACACCGATTTGTCCGCAGAGGAATACCCGCTGGTGACCTGGCGCTTGTTGAATACAGTCTCCGCCGACGGAGCCACCAACATGGCCATAGATGAAGCCATCCTCACGGCCTTGCCTGAGGGGAGATCGTTGCCTACGCTGCGCTTCTTGGCCTGGTAACCGCCGTGCCTCTCCATCGGCTACAACTAGGCGGCGAGTGAATTTGACATAACAAGATGACAGAAAGCGGGTGTAGAGATTGTGCGGCGACTCACTGGGGGGCGGGCCATCCTGCAAACCGACGGACTGACCTATAGCAGTGTCGCGCCACAGGATGAGCCCCGCGTGGTGGGTGGGGTGGTCGAGTCCTACCGCTGCCTCAGCGCCGGACTGTTGAGAGGTTTATGCCTTCTGGGGGTGGACATTGTTCAGGCTGAGGCTGGGCACGGCACTGTTGCGCCGAATGCTCAGGACGCCGACGTCAGTGCTGCTTGCTTCGATGCTCCTTCGGCTGGCTCGTCATTTCGCTGGCAATGAAAGCGCGAAATCAAGGCCCCGCTGGACCCAATCCTCGAGGGCCTCGTCGCTCTCGTAGCCGTCTGATGTCACCATGCCCCATCCCTTCATGGGCCTCCCCGTGATGTCAAACGGCCTCGTGTGGGGCCTTGCCAGTGCTTCCTCGTACCCCTCCGGACCGACACGGACAATGAGCGCGTCTTTATGAACGCCGCAGGCCATATTGCCGCGTACCATGAATCCGACGCCACCAAACATCTTCTTCTCGACGAGCTCAGGCTGTTCGCCCAACACCTCCCGAATTCGCTGCGCTAAGCCTTCATCGTAAGCCATACAATCCTCCAAATGATCTCAACGAGCCCGTTTTGAAACGAGTCCGCCGCGTTGGCCTCCCACATTCTACCGAAGCTTCCAAACCCGGATCTTCCTATCTGCCGCTCCGACCGCCAGCCACCGCCTGTCGGGCGAGAAGGCCATTCCGTTCACCGCTTTCGTGCTGATGGAGAGTTCGGCTTGCAGCGTCCAATCCTCCACCAACCAGAGTTGCACCTTGCCTTCCGTGCTGATTGCGGCGATTTCCTCATCCGGGGAGAACGCCAGACCCCGCACACCAGGCACATTCGGCCGAACCGTTGGCGTCTCCTGCCAAGTCTCCGTGTCCCAGAACTTGATCGCCCCCTCGTATCCCATCGAGACCAGGTAGCGTCCTTCATTGATCAAGGTGAGAGAGCCAACCGCAACTTGGTGGCCCGACAGGATGCCGATCTGTTCCCCGGAAGGCAGCGACCAGAGCAGGATGTCATCTCCCAGCCCGGATGTGGCCAGCGTTTTGCCGTCCAGGGAGAAGGCGACGGACGACAGATTCTTCCTGCTCGCCTTGATGCCGACGATCTCCTCCCCCGCCAGCGTCCACACCATCGCCCGGCCTCCGTATGAGCCGGCCGCGATCCACTTCCCGTCCGAGGAGATCTGCACCGCGGCGACGACCTTCTTGCGGTCTTGTAGTGTATGGAGCACTTGGCCGTCCGGG
>CAYFYG010000383.1:0-1546 GCA_964347225.1 uncultured Dehalococcoidia bacterium
GGGGATGCCGCGCCCCGTGTCGGACACCCGCACGGTCGCCTTCCCGCCGGACGCGCGGCGCACCTCCAGCCGCACCTGGCCGCCCGCGTCCGTGTACTTGATCGCGTTATCGGTCAGGATCATCATCAGCTCTCGCAGCCGGTCGCTGTCCCCGCGCAGCCGCAGGGGGCCGTCTACCTTGGCCTCGAAGGCGACGCCGCGACGCTCGGCCAGCAGCCGCATCCCGCGGGCCACCTCCTCCGCCACCTCGTCCAGCGCTACCTCGGACAGGGACAGCGATGCCTGGCCGGCGTCGATCCGGGCCAGCGTCATCATCTGCCCCACCAGCCTCCCCACCCGGTCCGACTCGCCGATGATGTCGTCCACAGCCTCTGCGTTGGCACGCACAGGTTCTTTGGAGTGACGCTTCATCAGCTCCGCGTTGGCGCGGATCACCGATAGCGGTGTCCGCAGCTCGTGGGACGCGTCGGCGATGAAGGCGCGCTGCGAGTCCATCGCCGATCGGATAGGCCGCAGGGCCCGACCGGCCAGGGCGTAGCCCCCGACCAGGGCCAGGCCCAGGCCGACGCCGCCGCCCCCGATCAGTACGAACAGCAGCCGTTGCAGCGCCTGCTCCTCCGGCTCCGTGCTCCGTCCCACCTGCATCAGCAGGTCCCTGCCCCCTATCGTGTCCAGCCTCACCACGTACACCCGCAGTGAATCGCCCTCGGACGACTCCGTGTCCGCGAAAGCAACGCCGTCGGCGAGCGCTTGCCGGACGGTGTCGGCGTCCGCCAATCCGATCGGATCGACGTTGGGTGTGCCCGCCAGAAGTTCGCCCGTCGGCCCCACCAGGGCGTAGAAGTAGCCCCCGGTCGTGAATGTCGGCCCGATGACGATGTCCTGCATGTGGCCGCCGAGACCGCGCCCCATCAGCCGCGGCGTGAGCACGTTCCGCTCGCGCCCCGCCCGTGACTCGAGGTCGTCGTTCACCTGGTCGAAGAGCACGGCGCGGGTGGTGAGGTACACCGCCGCGCCGATGACGAGCAGGATCGCCCCGAACGCCAGGGCGAACCAGAGGGTGAGACGCCAGCGCGCCGCTCCGAACACGCTACTCCTCCAGCGCGTAGCCGGTGCCGCGCACCGTGCGGATCAGGCTGCGGTCGTGGCCGCGGTCCACCTTGCGCCGCAGGTACGTCACGTACACGTCCACCAAGTTGGAGTCCGGCGAGTACTCGTACCCCCACACGTGGTCCAGGATCTGGGTGCGGGTGACCACGCGGCCCTCGTTGCGCATGAGGAACTCCAGCAGGGCGAACTCCTTGGGGCTCAGCTCGATGGTCTTGCCGTTCCGCTCGGCCCGACGGCGTCGCAGGTCCAGCACCAGATCGGCCGCGCGGAGCCGGTCGGGCTCGCGCACCTGCACTCGCCGGCGGCCTAGGGCGCGCAGGCGGGCCAGCAGCTCCTGGAAGGCGAACGGCTTGGGCAGGTAGTCGTCGGCCCCCGCGTCCAGTCCCCGCACCCGGTCCTCCACCGCGTCCAGGGCCGTAAGCAGGAGCACGGGCGT
>CAYFYG010000384.1:0-2094 GCA_964347225.1 uncultured Dehalococcoidia bacterium
GCCAGGTGGGTCATCTTATCCGCTTCGGGCCAGGGGTAGGCCTCGAAGTCGGCCCAGCTCTGGATGGGGCCGCTGGACTCGTCCTGCCAGTAGCGCTGCCCGTCGAGCCAGTTCCGAGCCCCAGCGGTATCGTCGGCGGTCTTGAAGCTGCGCCGAACGCTGAAGCCCGTCACCATGAACACGTAGTCATAGCCCATCTCGTAGCAGAAGCGGACGTACATCTCCAGGGACTTCATGAGGCCGGGGAGCTCCTCCGGGGTGGGCTCGGCGCTGGGCTCCTCGATGTAGCGGTGGAGGTTGACGGGGAACTTCTCCTCGAGGACGGTCTCGACCATGCCGGGGTCGGCGAACAGCTCAAAGAGGGGCACCGGGCCGGGCGGGCCCTGGCGAAGGATGGTGCGACGGAGGTTCTCGAAATTGGGCTGGGGCTGGGCGGCGGACCGCGGCGTGGAAGACTGCAAACTCATCGTGATCCCTTTCGGCGGGTGGCGAACCTAGCCCACCCGCGAAGCCATTATAGCGATGGGTCCAGGTGAAGCTATCGCTTGGAGGACGCCAGCTCATCGCTCAGGACGGCGACGTGGCTCATCTCCTCCTTGAGGATGGCGTCGATCTTGTCCCCGCCCAGCTCCGGGGGAACAACCTCTTTGATCCCCAGGTAGAAGACGATGGAGTCCTTCTCGTACCCGATCGCTGCGTTGAGGATGTCTTCCTTCGTCTCCTTCCCCGTGAGCCAAGCGGTCGGATCCTGTCGTGCATCGAAGACGTGCCCGTCAGCGATACCTCGCAGATAAAGGGCGGCCTCGCCCCAGGGCTCGGGTACGGTCGGCTCACTTTCTTGACCCGACAAGTCCGCCCGCATAGCAGCGAAGATCTTCTCGTGCGTGTTCTCCATAGCGGCGAGGTCGAGCAGCTTCTTCCGCAGGGCGGAATCGTCGCTCTCTTGCGCAGCCCGACGATAGAACTTGTCGGCGTTTCTCTCGATCTGCTCCGCGATCTGGAAGACCTCATCGGCGTTGAAGGGGACGCTCATCTACTACCTCCTTACGTTGCTGCGGGCGACACGACAAACACTCACGAGGCGCTGACAGGAAACGCTTGCCGTCCGCCGTTAATCGATTGTGCGCCAGATGGCTGGAGGCGTCAATCAGGTAGGCACCCGACTCCACGCGGGGCTCTGCCCGACGCGCGACATGCGGCGTCCCAGCCCCCGCGGTGCGTCCAGCCTTGCGGACGAGTGCCTCTGGTTTCGGCCTCGCAAAACATGATAGCCTCGATAAGAGGGAAACGTTGCGGCGCACGTCCCCCGGTCCTCGCACCGGGAGACCTGAAAGGATCGATCGATGCCTCAACTATCGAAGAAGATGAATGCCGCCTTGAATGATCAGATCAACATGGAGCTGGCCTCCGCCTACATCTACCTGAGCATGTCGACCTACTGCGCGGAGACGAACCTGAAGGGGGCCGCGAGCTGGCTGCGCATCCAGTGGGGGGAGGAACTGGAGCACGCGACGAAGCTGATCGACTATGTGGGCGAGCGCGGCGGCAGTGTAGCGCTGAAGGCCATCGCGCAGCCTGCAGGCAAATTCAAGTCGCTGCTCGACGTCTTCGAGCAGGTGCTCGCGCACGAGCGAAAGGTGACGGCGGCGATCCACAAGCTCTACGAGCTGGCAGTGGCGGAGAAAGACCCCGCGTCTCAGGCATTCCTCCAGTGGTACGTGAACGAGCAGATCGAGGAAGAGAACTCGCCCGCCGAGATCATCAGCATGCTCCAGCTCGCCGGGGACACCGGCCCAGCGCTCCTCATGATCGATCGGCACCTCGCCGAGCGCGGGAGAGAGTAGACCAGCTCACAGCTCCGGTCTACCTGCGACAGAGGTCACGCGTATCGCAGTAGTCGCAGGAGGAGCCCTCGGCGGGGGTGAGGACGTGCTCGCCGATAGCGACGGCGAAGGAGATGGACTTAAAGGGCCGCAGGAGGCCGGAATCGAGGGTCTCGATGCCGATCGCGGCGGCTGGAACGAGTTCCGCCAGGACCTTGTTGCCGGAAAGCGGCCAGTGGCTGGTGCCGGGGTTGAGGGGGATGCTGGCATT
>CAYFYG010000385.1:0-5852 GCA_964347225.1 uncultured Dehalococcoidia bacterium
GGTCTCACTAGCTTCATTGAGACCGAGTGCATCCCTGTGGAGCAGAAGTACAGGGAGATCCTTAAGAACGAGGCGAGGCTGTTCGGCGACGATGGCAGGCTGGTTCCCGAGATCCGGGATGCCAGGGACGAGGTACGGAGGAAGTCGGCCAAGGCAGGCTACTGGGCTATGTTCGCTCCAGAGTCCATCGGGGGCGACGAGCTGCCTGCTCAGGTCAGCTTCCACCTCCTGGAGGCCCTGTATCGCAAGTATGGGGCCGGCCATCTCATGATCGGCTTCGCCAACGCCTTCCTCACCACTCCCCTCGTCGCCAGCTTTGTGGATGGCCCCTCACACATGTACAACCAGGTCAACGAGACCGTCCTCACGGAGATCATTCCCTCCCTCATGGCGGGCGAGAAGACGACCTGTTTCGGTGCCACCGAGCCCGATGCCGGTTCCGATCTGTGGAGCATGAAGACCAAGGCTAAGAAGGTGGGCGACGAGTGGGTGATCAACGGCACCAAGCAGTGGATCACCAACGCTCCCTACGCCGACTACGCGGTCATCTTTGCAGTGACCAACGAGGAGAAATACGCCAAGCGCAACATGTTCGACAGCGGCGTCACCTGCTTCATCGTCGACACCGAGCAGGCCGGCGTGGACAACGACACCATCTTCCCGATCATAGGGCACATCTCCAGCGATTGCGGAAACGTCGTCTTCGAGGACGCGAAGGTGAAAGAGGAATACGTCCTGGGGAACGTGGACCAGGGCTTGATCAGCGCCATGTCCGGCATCTCCGAAGGACGCCTGGCCATCGCCAGCTCCATGGTTGGGCTGGCGGAATGGGCCCTCGACATGTCCCTCCAGTACGCCAAGGAGAGGCAAACGTTTGGTCGCCCCCTGGCCGACCGTCAGGCTATCCAGTGGATGCTGGCCGACAGCGCCATCGAGATCTACAACGCCAAGTACGCGACCTTGCGCACGTCAGAGCTCGTGCAGGAGTATCCAACGACAGGTAGGCTGCCCATCAAGGAGATATCGATCGCCAAGGCCTACGCCGTGGAAATGTGCCAGGCGGTGTGTGACAGGGCAATTCAGATCCACGGCGGCATGGGCCTGTCCAATGAACTCGGGCTGGAAGAGGCCTTCCGCATCGCCCGCACCCTGCGTATCCCTGACGGCACCTCCGAGGTGCAGCGGCGGACCATCGCCGGGCAACTCCTGCGCGGCGACACCGTCTTCTAGTCGTTGTCGATCGAGATTCTCGCGGCGGCCGCCGCCATCGCCTTTCTGGCGGCGGCCTGCCAGTCTCTTACGGCCTTCGGCTTCGCCCTCGTCACGGTGCCCCTCCTCGCCCTGGCCTGGGAGGTGAAGCCCGCCGTTGTCACCAGCACTGTCCTCGGCACCCTCATCCTCCTGCCCCTCCTCTATGAGGTGCGCGGCCGTGTCCCCGTCGGCCGCGTCACGCCCATCCTCATCGGCAGCATGGCGGGCATCCCCCTGGGCGTCCTCATTCTCGAGTACATCGACGTTATGGCCCTGGAGATCGTGGTGGCAATCGTGGTGATCGTGGGCAGCCTCCTCATCTACTTCTCGCCGGAGTTGAGGCTCAGGCGTCCGCCAGCGCCGCTGTCGTTGCTGGTGGGGGGTCTGAGCGGCATCCTGAGAGCAGCCACCAGCATGGGCGGACCGCCCGTCATCCTCTACGCTCTCACCTTGGAGCGCGAGGTGGAGCGATTCCGGGCCATCCTCCTCGCTGTGTTCCTGCCCACGAGCCTTGTGACCATAGCCGCCCTGGCAATCGCCGGGCGCGTCACCGGCGATGTCCTCCTGGTGTCCGTCGTCGCCCAGCCCGCGGTCGTACTGGGCTCCCTCACCGGACGCTGGGCCCGCGCTCGCGTCTCGGAGGAGGTGTTCCGCCTGGTGGTATTGGCGATTCTTTTCGCCAGCAGCGGTGCCGTGCTGGCGTCCGCCGCGGGCCGCATCGGCTAGCCCCCTGGATTACCCGCCTGATACCATAGCCTCGGCATGCTCACCAAGCGCATCATCCCCTGCTTCGATGTGGC
Organism: uncultured Dehalococcoidia bacterium; assembly: GCA_964347225.1. Classification (GTDB taxonomy): domain Bacteria; phylum Chloroflexota; class Dehalococcoidia; order SM23-28-2; family RBG-16-64-32; genus DAOUMF01. The sequence goes on from CAYFYG010000385.1 coordinate 2,052, forward strand.
CGAGGGCCGCGTGGTCAAGGGCGTCCGCTTCCTCCACCTGCGCGACGCCGGCGATCCCGTGGAGCTAGCCGCGCTCTATGATGCTGAAGAGGCCGACGAGTTGGTCTTTCTCGACATAAAGGCTTCCCCGCATGGCCGCGACACCGCCCTCGACATGGTGCGCCGCATCGCGGACCAAGTGTTCATCCCCTTCACCGTCGGCGGCGGCATTCGCACCACCGAGGACGTGCGCCTAATGCTGGAGTCCGGAGCGGACAAGGTAGCGATCAACACCGCCGCCGTAGAGAACCCCGACTTCGTCGCCGAGGCGGCCCGCAGGTTCGGCTCTCAGTGCATCGTCGTCGCCATCGACGCCAAGAGAACGGACGCAGACGGCTGGCAGGTGCACACCTACGGCGGCGTCGGCGGGGGCACCCCTGTGGAGCTGGATGCGCTGGCGTGGGCCGTGCGCTGCGCCGAACTGGGGGCCGGCGAGCTCCTGCTCACCGGCATGGACGCCGACGGAACTCAGGTGGGCTACGACATCCAGCTAACCCGCGCCGTGTCCGAGGCCGTGCCGGTGCCCGTCATCGCCTCCGGCGGCGCTGGCAACCCGGAGCACCTGTACGACGCCATCGTGGAGGGGAAGGCCGACGCCGTGCTCGCCGCTTCCATCTTCCACTTCGGCACCTACCGCATCCGCCAGGTCAAGGAGTACCTGGCGGAGCGAGGCGTGCCCGTACGCCTGTGACGCGAAAGGACAGCCCCATGCCTATCAAGTTCGATGACCGCGGCCTCATCCCCACCATCGTCCAGGACAACAACACCGGCGAGGTCCTCATTGTCGCCTACATGAACGAGGAGGCGCTCAGGCGGACCCTGGAGTCCGGCCAGGTGTGGTTCTGGAGCCGCAGCCGCCAGGAGCTGTGGCACAAAGGCGCCACCTCAGGCAACACCTTGGCCGTCCGCGAGATACGTAAGGACTGCGACGAGGATGCTCTTCTGCTGAAGGTGGACCCGGCCGGTCCGGCCTGCCACACCGGCGAGCGCTCCTGCTTCTACCGCGTGCTGGAACCGGGAGACGACTAGCAGCGTATAATAGCGGCGGGCTGAATGCCGGGGGCCTCATGCGAGTCGCTCGTGGACTGATCCTTACGTCGGTGCTGGTGCTGTTGGGAGCAGCCTGTGGCGGCTCGGACGAGACAACGCCCTCACCCTCGCCCCAGGCCACGCCTATCGCCCGCCCAAGCGAACCGACTGCCCCTGCCCCTCCTACGCCAGCCGGATCGGATCAGCCAACCGATCCTGCCCCCGGGGCTCTTGTCATCGTGAACGGCACTCTGATCGACGGCACTGGCGCCGACCCTCTGCCCGACGCCTACGTGGTCGTACGCAAGGATCGCATCCTTGAGGTAGGCAGCGGCAGTCCGCAGATCCCGCCGGACGCGGCAGTCGTTGATGCGGAGGCCGGGACAATCCTTCCCGGCCTGATCGACGCCCACACGCACAGCGCTCGCGGCCTGATAGAACCCGGCGACCTGCGGGTGGAACTGGACGGCTTCGTCCCTTGGCTCCGCGAAGGGGTTACCACTCTTCGCGATGTTGGCACGGTCCCTCTCCTCTTTCCAGCGATCCTCGAGCTTGCGGCCGAGCTGGAGCACAAGCACAAGGCACCCAGGATCGTGTGGTCTGGGCCCATCGTCACTGCTACCGGAGGCTACCCGACCACTGTTCTGGACTATGCCGCGGTCGCTCAGGAGGTCGCATCGGCTGAAGAGGCCGTAGAGCTCGTGGATGAGCTCGCCGACGGCGGAGCGCGAATCATCAAGCTTGGCCTTGAGCGTGGATATCGCAGCGATGAAGGGTGGCCGCTTCTGAGCCTCGACGAGGTCACGGCGACCAGCCAGGCCGCCCACCAGCGTGGGCTGTTGGTGACCGCCCATGTGACCAGCCTCGATGAGGTCCGCCTCGCCCTAGACGGCGGCGCCGATGACCTGGCCCACACGCCGATCGAGCCGCTGCCCGACGAGATGATTCGGGAAATGTTGCAGCGCGGCATCACGATGGCGACCACCACGAACATCTGGGGCCCGGAGAGTTCGGTGGCGGCAACCAACGGCAAGCGATACCTGGACGCCGGCGGCACCGTGGCCGTGGCCACGGACTTTGACTGTTGTGGCCAGGCCCCTGGAATGGAGGCGATGGTTCAGGAAATGCAGTGGCTGTCCCAGGTTGCGGGCTTCACTGCTATGGAGCTAATCGTCGCCGCCACGCGGAACGGCGCCATCGTCTCCAACCTGGCCAACGAGCTGGGTACTATCGAGCCCGGCAAGGTCGCGGACATCATCGTCGTGGAAGGCGACCCATTGCTGAACCTTCAAGCTCTAGTCAGCACATCGATCGTGATCCAGGCTGGCACGGTCGTCGTGGGTGGCCGCTAGCCCGAATCGCCGGCCCGAGAGGATCCTATCGCTCCGAGGGTTGGGGGGCAGCCGCCTCTTTCCCGGCCTCGTCCCCGATGCCCTCCTGCGCCATCACCTCGCGCAGCGCCCGCAACGCCACCTCCACCTGCGAGTCGTCCGGCTGTCGCGTCGTCAGCGCCTGTAGCGCCAGGTTCGGCCACATCAGCACTCGGGCGACCCGGTTGCTGTAGAACCTGCCCCCCAGGCGGATTAGCTCGTACGCCAGCGCCGCGATCACCGGGATCAGCGCCAGCCGCGACACGACCCTCAGCCACAGATTCGGCGAGCCCAGGGCCGCAAACACGACCACTGATACGACAACGACGGTAAGCAGGAAGCTGGTCCCGCAGCGCACGTGCGCCGTCGGGTGTCGCTGGACAGAAGGCGGTTCCAGTGGGTCGCCCGCCTCCAGGGCGTGGATGGACTTGTGCTCGGCTCCGTGGTAGGCGTACACACGGCGGATGTCGGGGACAAGGCCGATGAGCCCTATGTAGGCCAGTAGTATCGCCAGCCGCACCACGCCCTCTATGACCACCACCGCCACGGAGCTTTCGATCCGGTCCTCCAGCCAGCTGGTGAGCAACACGGGTCCGGCGAAGAAGAGCACCGCCACCAGCGCCAGAGCCGTCAGCCCCATGCCTATCACCGCCACGGGGCTGATCTCTTTCTCTTCTTCGCCCAGGGCGACGTTCGAGGAGAACATGAGGGAGCGCATCCCTAGGGCCAGGGTCTCCCCCAACACGATGACGCCCCGGAGGAAAGGGATGCGCCTGGGGCCCCTGTACACGTCGCCCAGGGTCTCCCGCCGCACCGCGATATCGCCGTCCGGGCGGCGGCAGGCCACAGCGACACCGTGTGGCCCGCGGATCATCACCCCCTCGATCACCGCCTGGCCACCGTAGTACAGTGTCCGCTCTGACTTCACGCCCATCTGCTATACGAAATTCGGGCCGAGAGCGCCTCCCGGCCCGAACACCACTGCACCATCCAGTTGGCTACTTCAGTCCGTACCGCTTCTTGAATCGCTCCACTCGGCCAGCCGTGTCCACTATGCGCTGCTCGCCGGTGAAGAACGGGTGACAACTGCTGCACACCTCGACGCGCACCTGCGGTTTGGTCGCCCGGGTCTGCCAGGTGTTGCCGCAGGCGCAGGTGAACACCGCGTCCACGTACTCCGGGTGTATCTTCGCCTTCATCTCTCCTCCTAGCCTGCCGGCAGTACGCTGACCTTCTTTCGGCCACCCTTACGATAGGGCTGGAACTTCACCCGCCCCGGGACAGTGGCGAAGATGGTGAAGTCGCGCCCAATTCCCACGTTCACGCCGGGGTGAATGCGGGTGCCTCGTTGGCGCACGATGAT
>CAYFYG010000386.1:0-6019 GCA_964347225.1 uncultured Dehalococcoidia bacterium
GTACTGCACGCGGGGGGCGTTCCTCAGGGTGGCCTGAATGCGTATCGTGCCCTCAGGGCCGGCCTCCACGTCGATGCTCCCGTTCTCGCCCGTCACGACCAGGGCGGGGGACGCACCGACGGTGAAGCTGTCGTCACGGGTCTCGGTGGGGCCGACATCGCCATCGCCGTTGTCATCGATGTCGATCGTGACCTCACAGCCGATGGTGAGGAGGAGCATGGCGCCGAGAACCACGACACCGAGGGCCCACAGGCGGTTCCGAATCATAGCTCCCTCCGTTGTGCTACCTCCGGTCTAGATGCATGCAAGGGCGGCGTGTAGGCCCCACTCCGCCGTGAGCCTCCCCACCGTGTTGAGCGCGTGCAAATCCACAGCGGTCGCCCGGCTCTAGGACTACGGGGTCGGCTCGGGCGTCGGAGTGGCGGCCGCGAACTCCTCGCTGAGGCTCTGCATGTAAGCGATGATGTCCTGAATGTCCGCGTCGGTCAGGGTGGAGAAGGTGGGCATAACCGCTTCGAAGCCCTGCACCAGCTTGGCCGTGGGGTCAAGGATCGACTCCTGGACGTAGGCTTCGTCGACGAGCACTTCGGTGCCGTCATTGAGGGTTTCGGTCTTGCCGAAGAGGTTGAGCCAGGAGGGCCCCTGGGTAACGTCGCCCGTGGTGGTGTGGCAGCCCGCACAGCCGAACGCGTTGGCGATCTCCTGTCCCCGCTGCCAGGGCTCGGCGGCGGCCACTTCCTCGGCCTCTTCCATTTCGATGCTGCTGTCGGAGCCGTAGGCGAAGGCGAGGATGAAGGTTCCCACTACAACCCCAAGGACAGAGACGACGAGGATCTCTCCCAGGGGCAGCTTCGTCAAGTCAAGCTTCATCTCAGGGCGAACCCTGCCTGCCGACAGGCGAGGTCTAAACGTTACATTATATATAGCTCAGCGGGCGCTTAGGCGCCAGCACGCCGCGTCCCTGCGCTCGGTCGAGGCTGGGGCCTCGATCTGCGAGGACCTACGGGGAGGGCCGGTCCACGTCCAGCAGGTCGGAAAGTGAGCGCGCGTTGGCAACGGCATAGCCCTCCGCGTCGTTGTTGAAATAGATGTAGAGCTCATCCACCTCGCGGGCGAGGTCACGCAGGCGGGCGGCCCACCCTTCCAGCATCTCGTCGGTGTAGTTGCTGGCGTAGAGGGCCTCAGAGCCGTGGAGCCGGACGTAGGCAAAGGGCGCTGTGGCGAGAAGGGGACACTCGAGGCCCACCATATCGAAGGAGCAGAAGGCGACACGGTGGCGGCGCAGCAGATCTGCCGTCTCATCAACGAACCACGACGCGTGACGGAACTCGATGGTGTGGAGGAGGTCGGCGGGCAGCAGGGGCAGGAACGCTTCCAGGCGGGCCACGTTCTCCGGTGTGCGGTGGAAGCCGGGCGGAAGCTGGTATAGCAGCGGGCCGAGGCGATCGCCGAGGAGGCGAGCGCCGGAGAGGACGCGCTCCAATGGCTCCTGAGGGTCATCCAGGCGCCGGATGTGGGTTAGGAAGCGGCTGGCCTTCACGGCGAACCGGAACCCCTGGGGGGTCCTCTCGCGCCACAGCTCCCAGGTGCCCGTCCTGGGCTGGCGGTAGAAGCTGGCGTTGAGCTCCACGGTGGGGAAGCGCTGGGCGTAGTGGGAAAGCCATTCTCGAGACGACAGGTCCTGAGGGTAGAAATCGCCCTGCCAGTGAGAGTAGTGCCAGCCTGAGGTGCCGATCCAGAAGCAAGCCATGGCCACACCGATTATATCAAGTGCTATACTCCAACCGGGGGTGGAGAATGCCGACGCCCGTAGAACACCTCAGCCGATCCAAGACGGCTCTCCTGGCCGAGCTGGCCCAGGACGTGACGAGCCGACAGGTGCTGGACGCCATCGCACGGGTGCCACGAGAGCGGTTCGTGCCTGAGGAGCTACGCGTCCACGCCTACGACAACCGTCCCCTGCCCATCGGCTACGGCCAAACGATATCGCAGCCGCTGATCGTGGCGCTGATGACGCAGGCGCTGGAGCTGGCTGGCGACGAAAGGGTGCTGGAGGTGGGCACGGGATCAGGCTATCAGGCGGCGCTGCTGTCGCACCTCGCCAGGGAGGTATTCAGCGTCGAGCGGGTCGCCGAGTTGGCGCAGACGGCCCGGCGCATTCTGGGAGAGCTAGAGCTCGTCAACGCGCGGGTGCGGGTAGCGGGCGACACGCTGGGCTGGCCGGAGGAAGCTCCCTACGACGCCATCATCGTGACCGCGGGCGCGCCCAGAGTGCCACAGGAGCTGCTGGGGCAGTTGGCCGCGGGCGGGCGGATGGTGATTCCCATCGGCAGCCGCGATCTCCAGGAGTTGGTGAGAGTGGTGGAGAAGCCAGAGGGGCCAGTGATCACCAATCTGGGGCCCTGCCGGTTCGTGCCCCTCATGGGTGCCGGCGCCTGGTCGGAAGAGACCCCGTACTGAAGGTTTCCGGCGCGGGGGTTGCGGCACCTGCCGACATAAGCCGTACGCTACGCTTATTTACTCGCCAAACGGCGGCAAAGCTCCTCTGGAAATCGTTAACTGAAAAGGTGATGACGCGTTCTCTTCATTGATGCACCGTCCGGCGGGTTTTTTCAAAATTGTCCGGCGGAAGACCTTGGAGTCGCTGGACAAGGAAAGGAGGTGAACCTATTATGGCAGTCAGTTCCCCGGGCAGGCTTCGTAGTTTGGGGGGTTCGTCCATGCGCAAGAATCTCGACGAGTTCTTAGTGTTCCTTGCGGTGGAGAAGGGCGCCTCCGCCAACACGATAGCCGCCTACAAGAACGACCTCCAGCAGCTCGCCGACTACATTGGGTCTCGCGCGGCCAGCGACGGTTGGCGTTCCCTCAGCCGGTCCGACATCCAGGACTTCATCCTGTTCATGAAGGACGTTTGCCGTTACAGCGAGTCGACGCGGGCGCGCAAGGTGGCCGCGGTACGCTCCTTCTTCGCCTTTTTGGCCGCCGAGGGAGCGGTTGTCGCCAACCCCACTGAGGGGCTGAGTTCGCCCCGCGTGGGCAAGACCCTACCGAAGGCTATCCCCCCCAATGAGGTCGACGAGCTCCTAGAGCAACCGGCGCGCCGGTCCACGCCCGAGGCCAAGCGGGATCGGGCAATGCTGGAACTTCTGTACGCCACCGGGATGCGGGTAACGGAGCTGGTCTCCCTAGACATGGACAACGTGCACTTGGACCCGCGGTCCCCATACGTGCGGTGCGTGGGCAAGGGCGCAAAAGAGCGCTCCATCCCGATCCACGACCACGCTCTGGAGGCCCTGGCCAGCTATCTCGAGGAGGGGCGGCCACTCGTGGTGCGGGAGCGCAACGAGCGAGCGTTGTTCGTCAACCGGCGGGGCGAAAGACTCACGCGGCAGGGCTTCTGGCTGATCCTCAAGGGCTACGCGAAGTCGGCCAACCTCAGCAAGGAGATAACCCCGCACACCCTGCGCCACTCCTTCGCAACCCACATGCTGCGCGGCGGCATGCCCCTGCGGAACGTCCAGGAGATGCTGGGCCACGCCAACATCTCAACCACCCAGGTCTACACCCACCTCACCAGCGACCACGTGCGGGAGGTCTACGAGCGGGCCCATCCTCGCGCACAGTAGCAGCAGCGCCGAGACGGTGTGGTGACGGGGAGGGCGGTGTACGGAATAGGTATCGCCGCCCTCCTTCTGCTTCTGGGGATAGCGCTCGCCTGTGGTCGCGGGGGCCCGGGCTCCACTCCGTCCCCTGGAATCACAGCGGCGCCCGGCACCACACGCAGTCCGACCGCCCCAACCACTCCGACCCCATCCCCCACGCCAGCGGCAACGTCCGCTGACCAACCGCCCGAGCGCGACCTCATGGACCTAGCGCGTCGGTTTCGCGGACTGCCAGCGGACACACTGCGTGCGACCCGCCAGTCACCCCATGGCTATCAGGTTGGCGACAGGGAGCAGTTCACGCTCGTTAACATCGATGGGCCGTCCACGCGAACGATCGCGGCCAACCTGCGGTTGGTCACAGAGCACGCCCACTTCTTCATCGAGGACGGGCTGGGGGTAGACGACTCAATCCTGGAGACGATCGGAGCCGACTTCGAGACGCTGGTCTACCCCCGCGTCACTGCCGCCTTCGGAAAGGAGTGGTCGCCGGGCGTGGACGCCGACCCCCGCATCAGCATCGTCCACGCCGATCTGAAGGGGGCCGGTGGCTACTTCAGCACCTCCGACGAGCACCCGCAGCAGGTGGTGCCCCGCAGCAACGAGCGGGAGGCCGTCTACCTGGACGCTTCCTTCCTCGACTCACCCGGCGCCACCTACAACGCGATCCTGGCGCACGAGCTCCAGCACCTGATCCACTGGAACGCCGACGGCGGTGAGGAGGCCTGGGTAAACGAGGGGCTGTCGCAGGTGGCGGAGGAGCTGGTGGGGGGCGGAACGGCAGCCACCGGCGACTTTCTTGCCACGCCGGACACCCAGCTCACTGTCTGGCCGCCGGACGGCGGCGGCATCCACTACGGCGAATCTCAGCTGTTCTTCCGTTACCTGCTGGACCGGTTCGGGGGCCGGGAGAACGCGGCGGCGCTGCTGGCCGTCCCTGAGGACGGCATAGCCGGGGTGAACGCCTACCTGAAGGAGTTCGGGAGTTCGTTCGAAGATGTATTCGCGGACTGGACGGCGGCCAACTACCTTGACGAGGCGAGCGGCCCCTACGCCCACGAGGGAGCCGACCTGACGGTCGCCGACGTCACCACCATAGCGGTAGTGGGTGAGGGCAACGGCAGTGTCCATCAGTTCGCGGCGGACTATCTCGAGGTCGATCCCCCGGCGGGCGGCGCCGTTTTCACCTTCGATGGCTCAGATGAGGTAGGGATCGGCATCCCACCGTGGGACGGGCCCTTCTGGTGGTCTAACGCCGGCGACTCCATCGACAGCCGCCTGACGCGTGAGTTCGACTTGACGAACCTTTCCTCAGCCACCCTGCGGTTCCGCACCTGGTTCGACATCGAGCGCGGGTGGGACTATGCGTACGTTGCCGCCTCCGCGAACGGGGGGCGGACGTGGGAGACCCTATCCGGCCGCCACACTACCGAGTACGACCCGGTGGGCCAGGCTTACGGGCCGGGCTACACGGGCGACAGCGGCGGCGAATGGCTCCAAGAGGAGATGAACCTGACGGCCTACGCCGGCGGCAGGGTGCTGCTTCGGTTCGAGTACGTCACCGACGACGCCGCCCACGGGCGCGGCTTCGCCGTGGACGGCATCGAGGTACCGGAACTGGGGTTCGCTGACGGCGCGGAGACCAGCGGTCGCTGGCAGGCGGAAGGGTTCCGCCGCATCGACGGGCCATCGCCCCAGCGGTTCGTGGTGCACCTCATCGAGCGGGGCGAGGCCGCCGACGTGCGTCGGCTGGAGGCTGACACCGGCAACCGACTGGAGGTGGGGCTCGACGGCCCGGCCACCATCGTGGTCGCCGCCGTCACCGAGGGGACGACGGAGGCCGCCACCTACCGCTGGTCGCTGCGGGCGCCCTGAGGCCACGTTGCCGCGAGAGGACACCGTAGGTATGATGGGCCTGCCATGATCATATCCGTCATCGGCGGAGAGGACGCCGCAGCCGATGCACTCCGCCTCGCCGAGGAGGCCGGCCGGGAACTGGGCAAGCGCGGGGTCACGCTCTGCTGCGGAGGCGGCGGCGGCATCATGGAGGCGGCCTGTCGGGGCGCCCGCTCCGCCAGCGGCCACACCATCGGCATTCTGCCCGGCCACGACGCCTCCGAGAGCCCACCCAACCGCTGGGTGGAGTTCCCCGTGTTTACGGGCATCGGCTACGCCCGCAACTCAGCGGTGGTCCTCAGCGGCGACGCCGTCATCGCCATAGACGGCGCCTACGGCACCCTGAGCGAGATCGCCTTCGCCCTCATCCACGACGTGCCCCTGGTGGGGCTCGATACCTGGGACTTCGCCTACCACGGCCATGACCATAACAAGATAGTCCGTGCCGCCAATCCTCAGGA
>CAYFYG010000387.1:0-2457 GCA_964347225.1 uncultured Dehalococcoidia bacterium
GAAGGCCGTTTCGTGGCCTACAGTCTGGGCAACTTTGTCTTCGATCAGCAGCGAGGGGAGACGCAGCAGGGGTTGGCGTTGCGGACCTTGTTTGACAAACAGGGCTTGCGGGCGGTGCAGGCGCTGCCGGTGTGGACTGGCCCCCGCCCCCGGCTGATGGCCCCCGACGAGGCGACCGCGCTATTGGCACGGGTGCAGACGCCTCACGGTGAGCAAGACGAGTTGCCTCCTCGTCGCCTCGGCTTTGCCTGTGACGGTCAGACGTGTCACCCGGTCAATGTGCCCCAGACTCCCGGGGCCGGGGCGTTCCGCACTGGCGCGATAGACTTGACCGGCGACGGGGTTGCGGAGCGGGTGCGATTGGAGAAGCAACAAGTCATCGTCTACCAGGACAGCATTGAAACGTGGTGGGGCCTGCCAGAGTGGCGGGTGGTGGACCTGGCCTTGGGTGACCCAAACGACGACGGCCGGAGCGAGCTGGTGCTGGCCATCTGGAAGCCAGACGCAGCGGGTGTGCCCCGCGTCTCGACTGAGCCTTCGCCCCGAGACTTCGTCGAGCTCAGTCGAGACGCTCAGGCCGAGGGGCTCGTCGAAGTCAGCCATCCCTTCATCATCGGCTACCGTGAGGGGACGTATCGTATCCTGTGGGGTGGCTCAGCCGTGGCCGACCCGATCCGCGAGGTGGAACTGGGCGATGTGGACGGCGACGGCGTGCAGGAACTGATCGCGCTGGAGGAGCGAGGCGATGACTGCGCTGTGACCGTCTGGCGCTGGCATGGCTGGGGATTCAGCCTGATGTGGCGCAGCCCTCCAGGTCGCTATCGAGACCTAGGGCTGATCGCCAGCAGAGCCGGCCACCCTCCAATCATCTCTGTTGCCGCGGAGTCATGAAAGGATATCAAAGTCTATCCGACAAGCCATGAGCATATCGAGTTTTCAGATACGCTCTTAGCCTGGGACACCGACATGGGACGTTAGAACCTATCCAACAAATCGAGAATGTGATATAATTAGCTTGGACGATAGTCTCCATGTGTTGTGTACTGGCTGTCAGTGAGAGGTAGCTTATGCCACGTTTTTCCTTTGCCAGTCTACGTTTCCGCTTACTGTTGCTCGTCCTTCTGGCTGTTATCCCGGCCTTGGGGCTGACGCTTTACACCAACGTTGAGCTGCGCCGGTTGGCCTCCGCCGATGTGAAGGAGGAAGCTCTGCGGCTGACCCGGATCGCCGCCAACGATCAGGAGGACACGCTTAAGGATACCCGTCAACTCCTCTTCGCCCTGGCGCAACTCCCTGAGGTACGCAGCACTGACCCGACTGCTTGCGCTGCGCTCTTCGAGTTGCTGAACCAATACCCCCAATATGCTCTCCTCGGCGTGCTTGCACGGGATGGGGATCTCTTCTGCAGCACCCACCCGATCAATGACTCAATCCATCTAGCCGATCGCAACTATTTTCAACGTGTCCGCCAGACGCGCGACTTTGCCATCGGCGATTACCAGAACGACCCCATTAGCGGCAAGGCCACGCTCGATCTCGGCTACCCAGTCCTCGATGAGGCGGGCCAGGTACAAGCGGTCGTCTTTGCCTCGCTGGATCTGACCTGGCTCAACCAACTGGCCGCCGAAGCCCAGTTACCTGAGGGCTCGACGTTCACCGTGATTGATCGCAACGGCACCATCCTGGTCCGCTACCCTGACCCGGGAATATGGGTTGGGCAGTCCGTGCCCGAGGCGCCTATCGTCGAGACCATTCTGATTCAACGGGGTGAGGGCACGGCTGAGGCCTACGGCGTGGACGGTATCCCCCGCCTGTTTGCGTTCGCGCCACTGTCCCGTGTGCCTGGAGGTGAAGATGTATATGTCAGCATCGGCATCCCTGCTGCAATTGCCTTTGCCGAAGCCAATCGCGTGCTGGCCCGCCATCTGGCCGGGCTGGGACTGGTTACGGTATTAGCGCTTGCGGCGGCATGGTTCGGTGGCGACCTGTTCATCCTGCGCTGGATAAATATGCTGGTGAGCGCGACGAAGCGACTGAGCGCTGGCGACCTGAATGTGCGTACTGGGCTGTCCTATGGGAAGGGGGAATTGAGCCAGCTTGCTCACGCCTTTGACGAAATGGCCGAGTCCCTTGAGCAGGCCCACCAGATGTTAGAGCAGCGGGTGGCCGATCGGACGCGAGAACTGTCGGCCCTGTACGACGTGATGGCCGTGGCCAGTGCATCGCTGGACCTGGAAACGGTTCTGGAAAGCTCACTGGATCGGGTATTGATGGTGATGGGAAGTGAAGTGGGGGCTATCCATTTGCTTGATGAAACGAAAGGAGTGCTGCGCCTGGTCGTGTGGCGAGGGGTCCCGCCAGATCTCGTGGCCAAGATCGAGTCGGTGCCGGTGGACAGCGGCTTGGCGGGCTGGGTCATTGAGCACGGCGAACCGCTCGTCGTGCCCAACATAGCCA
>CAYFYG010000388.1:0-5006 GCA_964347225.1 uncultured Dehalococcoidia bacterium
CCACCGCCTCGGTCGATGAGCCCGGAGTTGCTGTAGCCGATCGCCGGCTCCTGCTGGAGGCAGGCAAAAACCTGGGGCGCGATTTGCTCGAGTCTCATGGTGGCTCCCGGTGCCGCTCAGCGCTGGGGCACCCCGCTGTCTACAGGGATAGTAAGGGAGGGTTGTTGGATGGTCAAAACTGCCTCCGAACCAGGGGCGTTCCCCGCCAGCAACTCTTAACGTTTGTGTAGCCACTTCTTGATGGCCACCGGCCGGATTGCCCTCACTCCCCGATGGGCGGCAGCGACCCCCAACAACTGCCCGGACGCCTTACTACTTGTCGCCTATGTGGGCGACAAAGGGCGGGACGCAAGGCGTCAGAACGACACGAGAGAGGCAGTTTTCAGATACGAAACTGGCACCGGCTTGGCCCCCGTAGAACGGGCCGGAATGAGCGCTTGGCATCTTCAGAATCGTACCGGGGCGGTGCACCCGTTTCCGGTAGGTTCGACTCTTGTGCACTCACGCCAGATATAGGAGCTACTCAAACGGAGCTGTCGATCGCGAGAGTTGCGCATGCCGCCATTGCCAAGCCGCATGACTACCTGTCGACCGTAGCTTCACGCCCGCTGTGACAACCGGGCGTCGAGACCGCTATCTCCGGCAAGGGCGAGAAGACACGTGTGCTGGTGCTGACCGCTGTGATGTGGAAGGACCTTACGGCCTTGCGTGACGGTGCCGACGTCGACATTCCCATCTTGCGCCGACGCAGGGGCGGCATTCGCAACCCCTCGCGGATACTGGAATGGTTCGGGCCGCTGCTCGGCGCCCCGGGATTCGGGCGCGGGTCAGCCCTAACGCTGCGACATGCCTACGCCAGCCACCCTTCTACAGCGGGGCTGCCCGATCCACTTGGCGCAGGCCACCCCGGACCATGAGTCGGTCCCAACCGCAGGGCGCTACCTGCACGCCAATCCGACCGACAGCTCCGCCCCCTATCTGGGGCCCTGCAAGTCTGCAGCACCACCGCAAACGTGGCTGTCGGCCCCGGAGTCTGGTTTTCTGACCGAAGTGGGGACTCGGCCTGGGTCCCGGACTCCCGACCTTCAGCCCGAGAGCCGTTTTCGCATCTGAAATTGGCCTGCTGGGGCTGATGTTGCCCTGGCTCGGTCTAAACTGAACGACTATCACCTTCTGGGGTTTGACTCACGCCTGAGATGCTGTTAAGGTTCCTTTGTTTTGTGGTCACATTTCCGCAGCGAAAGGAGGGAAGTACCCATGGGACGTGTCCGTAGCTCAGCAGTGACCTCGTTTCGCGGTCGCTGGCGCTCGTTGCTCACCTTGATGGGAGTCCTTGCCCTGGTTGTGTTTGCCGCTCTCGCGTTCGCCGCCTGTGACGACGACGAAGACGGTGACGGCGCCGACGGCGAGGAAGGCCGGCTCCAAGAGCTGATCGATCAAGGATACGTTGAGATCGGTATCGCCAACGAAGCGCCGTACGGGTTCGAGGACGAGGCTGGCGAGGTGACCGGCGAGGCGCCGGAGGTAGCGAAGGAAGTGTTCAGTCGCCTCGGCGTCCCAGAGGTCCGCGCGGTGGTGACCGAGTTCGGCGCTCTCATCGCGGGTCTCAACGCGCGTCGCTTCGACATGATCTCCGCCGGCATGTTCATCACCCCGGACCGAGCCCAGGAGGTCAACTTCACCGACCCCGACTACTGCGGCCTGCAGTCCTTCGCGGTCGCGGCCGGCAACCCGCTCGGCATCCAGACCTTCGAGGACATTGCGGCGAACAGCGACGTCACCTTGGGCATCCTTCAGGGTGCCATCGAGCAGGATTACGCTGAGGCAGCAGGCGTTCCGGGCGGCCAGATGGAGGTCTTCCCGGAGGTAGCCGACTTGTACGATGCCCTGGACGCGGGCCGCATCGACGCGGTGGCGCTCACCAGCATCACAAACGCCTGGCAGGTACGCGACAACCCCAACCAGGAGGCTACGCCAGGGTTCGCCCCGGTTGTCGACGGTGTGGAGCAGTTCGGCTGTGGCGCCTTCGGCTTCCGCTTCGAGGACGACGACCTCCGTGACGCCTTCAACGATGTGCTCAACGAGATGCAACAGAACAACGAGCTGCTCCCGATCGTCGAGCCCTTCGGATTCGGTCAGGAAGAGCTCGACCGGGCCAGGGATCTGAACGTCGAGGATCTGGCTCAGGAGTAGACCTGCCTTCGCCCTTTTGGGACACAGCGCTGCGATAGGACATTGGCGGGCGCCGGGGGCATGACCTCCGGCGCCCCCCTGCCTGTCGGCATCCACGGACCGGCGTTCTAACGCCCGGCGAGTGGGTATAACATGTTCGACAGCAACATCGTAGACAAGCTGGCCGACGGGGTGTGGATCACCGTACAGGTGACCTTCTTCGCGGCCTTGCTCGGCACTGGCATGTCCATCCTCTCCGGCTTGGGCAGCCTGTCCGGTTGGTGGCCCGTCCGCTGGATCTCGCGGGTGTACGTGGAGTTCTTCCGCGGTACTTCGGCGATCGTCCAGATGTTCTGGTTCTTCTTTGCCTTTCCCCTCCTAGAGCCAGCTGCTCCCCAATTCATTCCTGATAGGATCTTCTTCCTGAGTGCCATGGAGGCGGGCATCGTGGCGCTTGGTCTCAACATGGGGTCCTATGGATCGGAAGTGGTTAGAGGAGCGATCAACGCTGTCGGCCAGGGACAATGGGAAGCGTCGATCGCGCTCAGCCTCAGGCCACTCGACCGCATGCGGCACGTCATCTTTCCCCAGGCGGCCCTGGCCATGCTGCCGCCGTACGGCAATCTCCTGATCGAGCTCCTCAAGGGCACAGCCCTCGTCTCCCTGATTACTCTTTCGGACCTCACCTTCGAGGCCCAAAAGCTCCGCGCCAACGGCGAGGCGGAATCGGTGGAGGTCTTTACCACGATCCTTGTCGTCTATTTCATCCTGGCCCTCGTCATCGCCGGCTTCATCCGCTTGTTGGAGCGCTACTTCTCTCGCGGGCTCGATCTCGGACGAGGGGCGTGAGGCAGAGATGAGACGAACCTGGGACTGGGAGTATGTCGGCGAGATCATGCCGGACATGCTGGACGGGTTCATCGTCACCCTCCAGCTCACGGGCATCGCTATTGTCATCGCCCTAGCTGTGGGCCTTGTGATGGCCGTGGCGCGCCGTTCTCGCGTCCCCCTTCTTCCCTACGCCGCTCTCGGCGTCATCGAGTTCATCCGCGGCACCCCCTTGCTCGTCCAGCTCTACTTCGCCTTCTACGTCCTGCCGGAGTTCGGCCTGACCATCGATGCCTTCACCATCGGCTATGCCGTGCTGGGCATCCACTTCGGCACCTACACCGCTGAGGTGTACCGCGCCGGCATCGACGGGATCCAGCGGGGGCAGTGGGAAGCTTCCACAGCCCTCAGCCTTAGGCCGATGCACACATGGATGTGGATCGTCCTGCCGCAGGCGATCCCTACAATGATCCCCGCACTCGGCAACTACCTAATTGCCATGTTCAAGGAAGTGCCGCTCGTCGCGGCCATCACTGTCCTCGATGTCCTGGGAGAGGGCAAGGAACACTGCGCCCGTGACTTCCGCTGCCTCGAGCCATATACTATAGCTGGGCTGTTCTACTTGGGTGCGAGCATCCCTTCGTCGCTGCTTGTCCGCTTCATGGAGAGACGACTTGGCTACGCGAGAGCCTGACACCATATCCGGAGCCCCTGGCCAACCGGGGGCGCCAGCGGGGCCCATGGTGCGCTTTAGAGGCGTGCGTAAGGCCTTCGAGGATCTGGTCGTGCTGGACGGCCTCGACTTTGATGTGGCTACCGGCGAGAAGCTCGTGATCATCGGTCCCAGCGGTTCCGGCAAGACGACCATCCTGCGCGTGCTGATGACGCTGGAACGACCTGACAAAGGAACAGTGGAGGTGGATGGGGAGCAGATGTACCACGTTGAGAGGCGCGGGCAGCTGGTCAAGGCCCCAGAGAGTCACATTCGCCAGGTTCGCCTCAAGGTTGGCATGGTGTTCCAGCATTTCAACCTCTTCCCCCACATGACCGCGCGCCAGAACGTAGCCCTTGGGCCCAGCAAGGTGTTGGGGTTCTCCAGACAGCAGTCAGATGAGAGGGCGGAGGAGTTCCTGGAGATGGTGGGTCTGGCGGACAAGATATCCCAGTATCCCGCGCAGATGTCCGGAGGGCAGAAACAGCGCGTGGCCATCGCCCGGGCACTCGCCATGGAACCACAGGTCATGCTCTTCGATGAGGTGACGTCCGCCCTGGACCCGGAACTCGTGGGCGAGGTGCTGAACGTATTGCGCGATCTCGCGAAAAACACGCGCGTGACCATGCTCATCGTCACCCATGAGATCGGTTTCGCCCGGGACATCGGTGACAGGATGGTGATGTTCGACACCGGGCGAGTGATTGAGGAAGGCAAGCCAGGCGAAATGCTCACCGAACCGCGCGAGCCGCGGACGCGGGAGTTCCTCCGGGCGGTCATCGAGAGAGCATGAACAGCTTGCGCGGGCGCGTCCTCTTTGGCGAGCCGGATTGGCACGTACGCGGGCCCGGCTTCCCCAGATAGCCACAGCCTCCTTTCGCCAGTAGAGGGCCGGTACCTGCCCCGCCGGCCCTCTACAACTCAAGCCAGCCCATCCGGGAGGCAGACCACCTCTGGATCTCGAGCGGACGCAAGCCGGACTGTCCGGTCCATCTGCGCCATACATTGTCGGGCTCAAGGACTTGCGATCGATCCTGGTGAGCCTGCCGCGATCCGAGGCGGAACGCTAGGCCGGGAGCGGGAGCCCGGTTCCGTGAAGCCACAGTAACAGGCGCGGCATGGACTCCCGTCCACCCGTCTAGGGCCTGCCTAGAGGATCCCCTCTTTCTGCCATATCCGGGGCCGCTCCCTCCGAGCGGCGACGTTTACCGGCCCAGTTGCGTCGCTATAATGAGGCCAGCCCGGTCGGCGGGCGTTCTGCGCTCCTGCTCGGTCACAACGCCCCATCTCACTC
>CAYFYG010000389.1:0-1523 GCA_964347225.1 uncultured Dehalococcoidia bacterium
AGTACGGTGGTCTGACGAGGGATCAGGCCAAGCGATTGAGGGAGCTGGAGCAGGAGAATGCCCGACTCAAGAAGCTGGTGGCTGATCTGTCTCTGGACAACGCCATCTTGAAGGAGGCGAACCAGGGAAACTCCTGAGCCCGGCGAAGAGACGGCAGGCGGTCGTGTTGACCTGCCCCCATGAACGGTACCACTCGCTATGTTAGTCCGACCGCGGCCCTGGCTCCAGGCAGAGCGATGGCGGAGCCTGGCCATGGCACGATCGCTTCCGGCGCTGGCGGGCGGTAACCCAGCGAGCTGTGGGGACGCACGGCATTGTAGTGGCAGCGCCACCGGTCGCAGATCACCCGCGCCTCCAGCACCGTCTGGAACACCTCTCCGTTCAACAGTTCATCCCGCAGCCTCCCATTGAACGATTCGATGTAGCCGTTCTCCCAGGGACTCCCGGGCTCGATGTACAGGGTCTGCACGCCTACTCGCTGGAGCCAGTCCCGGACCGCCCGCGCCGTGAACTCTGGTCCGTTGTCCGAGCGTAGGTATTGGGGCACTCCGCGCTCGCTGAATAGCTGCGTGAGCCGCCCCAGCACGTCGTCGCTGGTGATGCGCCTGGCCACGTCGATGGCCAGACACTCCCTTGTGAACTCGTCGAGCACTGTCAACACCCGCAGGGGACGACCCTCGCTAGTCCGCGTCAACAAGAAGTCGTAGCTCCACACGTGGTTGTGCTGGGCCGGCCTGAGCCTGACACAGGAGCCGTCGGTGAGCCACAGCCGCTTCCGCTTGGGCTGGCGTGCCGGCACCTTCAGCCCTTCCCGTCGCCACAGCCGTTCCACCCGCTTGTGGTTCACCGCAAAGCCCTCCTCACGCAGCATGGCCGTGATCCGTCGGTAGCCGTAGCGCCCGTACTGGGTCGCCAGCTCTACCATCCGCCTGACCAGCCTCACTTCATCATCCGGAGAACGGCACCTTCTCCTCTGGGTGGATCTCGCTTGCCGCAGCACTCGACACGCCCGGCGCTCGGAGACGACCGCGTGACCCAGAGCGTCCCGCACCCACGCCACCGCCTGCCGCCTCTTGGCCGGGCTCAGGAGTTTCCCTGAGCCGCCTCCCTCAAGATGGCGTTGTCCAGAGACAGGTCAGCCACCAGCTTCTTGAGTCGGGCATTCTCCTGCTCCAGATCCCTAAGTCGCTTGACCTGGTCCCTCGTCAGGCCGCCGTACTCTTTCCGCCAGCGGTAGTACGTCTGCTCGGTCACCCCCAGCTTGCGGCAGACCTCAGACACTGTCAGGCCATTGGCCAACCCGACTTCGGCTTCCCTGAGCTTGTTGATGACCTCCTCTGCCCTGTGATGTCGCCTCGCCAATCCAACTGCCCCCTTTCTCTGGTCCAAAACCCATCCTCACTAACATTGGGCCTGGACTCGTTTTCGGGGGCAAGGTCACGTCCCCTGGGCTGTGCCGCCGATGGGCAAGCGTAGACCTCGCTGCCGATGACGCACATGCCGTTGTATACCCCTAGTGTCTC
>CAYFYG010000390.1:0-1836 GCA_964347225.1 uncultured Dehalococcoidia bacterium
CATGACGCCGGACACTATGCGAGAGGTCGTCGCCCTCGCCGCCGCCCGCTCCCCGAGACCCGCGCTCGAGGCATCCGGCGGCATCACCCTGGACAACGCCCGTCAGATCGCGGAGACCGCCGTCGACTTCATCTCCGTCGGCGCCATCACCCACTCAGCACGGGCGTTGGACCTGAGCCTCGACGTGGAGGCTGAGCGGCGCTGACGCTCTCGCCGCCCGGCTGTAACGTTTCGCCGCTTCCCGTACTCCTACATAATAAAACCCGAGCTCTGGGCCTGACCCATGCGTTTCCAGATAGCCTATCGCGATTACTTCTGGCGGGTTGCTGTCTTCGCCTTAGTGCTGTACGCGCTCGTCGTGGATCTGGTCATCACCGGGGGACTGATGAACTCTCAGATGCAGTTCTTCCTCTCATTGGCCTCGGGAGGACTCGCCGTGTACCACGTCGGCGTCATGGTCCGGAGCCACGTCACGTTCGAGCCGGAGGCTCTGCTCATCTCCGAATGGGCAGCTAAGTGGCGCATCGCCTACACGGACATCGACGACGTGAGCGTGCAAGGCGCTGAAGTTCGATTGAGCATGCACGCACAGCTCGCCTGGCCCTGGCGGCTACTCTCCGGCTCGAAAAAAGAGTTCGTACGCAAGCTAACGCTCAACGACTCAGCAGGCTTCCTGGCCACGCTTCGGCCGCGTCTTAACGTCCAACAACTTATAGCCGATGAGATGCTCCACGAGGTTGCGGCGACCTCCGAGGAGATGCAACCATCCCCTGCATTCGCTCGGCGCGCCTTCGCGTACCTCATAGACTGCGCGGTTGTCGGCTACTTCTGGTTCAACGCCATCTGCGCTGTGGCGCTGTACGCCGTCAACAACAATCTGCGGGATGACCCAAAGACCACGTTCATTGGCGAGACCGTCGCGGTTGTCGGCTTGCCAACCATCTGGTTCCTGTACCACTGGGTCTTCAACTCCATCGGCGTGACCGGAGGCAAGAAGCTCATGGGATTAGCGGTGAGAGCGCACGCGCAGGGAGGCGCTCCCGGCATCGGTCGAGGTCTCTTGCGCACCATCGGCGAACTGCTGAGCGTGCTGCCCTTTGGGATGGGGTTTTGGTGGGCGCTCTGGGACGGGGATAGACGGGGCTGGCATGACAAGCTTGCCGGCACCCGCGTCGTCAGACGCGCTCGGGCCAGGGCTGGCTCACGTGGGCCGTCGCCCGCACCCTCGGCCACCACCTTGCCTTCTTAGCCCCGTCTCGGCCGCTCGAACGTCTCGCTGTCCGCCACTATCGTCACCGGCCCGTCGTTCACCAGCTCCACCGCCATCATCGCCCCAAACCGGCCCGTCTGCGTGGGCACCCCCGCCTCCCTCATCGCCCCCGCGAACGCCTCCACCAGCGGCTCGGCCCTCTCCGGCGCCGCCGCCCCGACGAAGCTTGGCCGCCGACCCCTCCGCACATCCGCCAGCAGCGTGAACTGGCTCACCACCAGCGCCTCTCCCCCCACATCCACAAGCGACAGGTTAAACTTCCCCTCCGCGTCCGCGAAGATGCGCATCTCCGCGCACTTACGGGCCAGGCGCAGCACCTCCTCCTCCCCCTCCCCCTCGGCCACCCCCACCAGCGCCACCAGCCCCCGACCGATCGAGGCCACCGTCTCTTCATCGACCCTCACGGCCGCCTGTCTCACCCGCTGGATAACGACTCTCATCTCCGCTAGTATACGCGGATCCTCACACCCTGGTCCTCGGCACGACAAGAAAAGCCGCCCCGGTGGGGCGGCTGCCTTGGCCCACTGGGCAGACGTCTAGTCCGCCTTGGACTCCACCTTGGACTC
>CAYFYG010000391.1:0-9134 GCA_964347225.1 uncultured Dehalococcoidia bacterium
GACCTGCGCCACGGAGCGGTCGGGCCAGGTCCAGGAGAAGGCAGCGGCCAGGAGGATGGAGGGGTAGACAATGCGGTTGGGTATGAGGCGGCGCTCCAGGTCGGTGAAGGTGAGGGCGAGGAAGACGGTGGCGAAGAAGCCGGCCAGGAGGGCCGGTCCGAAGCCATCCACCGTGAGTTCCGCGATGGCGAAGAGGGTGGCGGCGCCGGGGGCGAGGAGAAAGGCGTGTAAAGGCAGCCAGCGGTCGCAGTCGGGACAGCGGCCGCGGCGCCAGAGCACGGCGGCGACGGGGATCAGATGGATGGGGCCCGGACGCTGGCGGCAATGGGGGCAGCGGTAGACGGCGCCGCCGAGCGGCTCGTCCGTGTACAGGCGGTCGAAGAACACGTCGAGGGCATGTCCCAGAAGGAGGCCGATGAGGGCAGCGAGGGCGGTGGTCAAGAGGCGGCCGATCCCGGCTTGGGCTGGCGCTGGGGCTGGCGATGGGGGTTGCGAGTTAGCTTGACGTAACGCATATCGAGTAACCGCGTCTTACTCCTTGAAACGCATGAGGTGAAGAAAACGTTTAGCGCTGGTGAACGGAGAGGGCGGGGGGTGAAAATCCATTCACTCGGTCGACATAAGCGTAACGGGGCCCATGAGAAGACCATCTAAGGTCATGGAAGTCCTCTGGAGAGCATCGTCCTGGGACGGTGTGATCTGGAGGGGAGCAAAGCGGCAAACCTTAGGAAAGGAGGACCCGTATGCTTTCCACGATCAGCGCGGCCCTGTTGCGGTTCGTTGCCCGCTTCGAGCGGGAGGAGGGCCAGGCTCTGGCCGAGTACGGCTTGATCTTGGCGCTCATCGCCGTGGCAGCCATCCTGGCGCTTACCGCGCTGGGCGTCGCCATCGCGGGCCAGTTGGGTGCCATTTCGGGCGCTATGCCAGGGTAGCGACGGACGTGAGTCTGCCTGCGGGCCGGCAGGCCCGTCGAAGGGCAGCATGCTGCCGTTAGCCGTGGGTGGTGGGGCCTTCTCCACCGCCCACGACGGCAAGCAAGACTTGAATTAGCGAAACGGCAAGAGGAAAGCTGCAAATCTTCTGAGGAAAGGAGGAGTCAGATGCTTTCCACCATTAGCGCGGCCCTGCTGCGGTTCGTTGCCCGCTTCGAGCGGGAAGAGGGCCAGGCTCTGGCCGAGTATGGCCTGATCTTGGCGCTCATCGCCGTGGCCGCCATCTTGGCGCTGACCGCTCTTGGCGTGGCCATCGCGGCCCAGCTGGGCGCCATAGAAGCGGTGATGCCGTAACGACAAGCGTGAGCTCGTCGACGGCAGCATGCTGCCGTTGGGCGCGGACGGTGAGGCTGGCTGGACCGGCCCCACCGTCCGCGACGGCAAGCAGAACTTGAATGAGAAGAAAAGAGGATGGGGGGATGTGAGGAGGCGCAAAGGGCATGAGTGATTGGATCTTGAGGCGGGCGGCCTGCTTCCAGGAGGAGGCGGGCCAGGCCCTGGCAGAGTACAGTCTCATCCTGGCGTTGATAGCGGTGGCCTCTGTACTTGCGCTGGGTGTCCTCGGTCTCGCTCTCGCCGGTCACCTCGATGCGCTGGCAGTCGCCTTTCCCTAGCGGACGCCAACATCGGCGGCCAGTTTGGATTGGGGATGCGATGCTGAGACTGTTTCGAAAACGGAGAGAGAACGGGGAGAAGGGCCAGGCCCTGGCCGAGTTCGCCCTTCTCGTTCCGATCTTCCTGATGCTGATGTTCGCCGTCGTGGACTTTGGCATGGGCTTCTACTCCTGGATCACGGTGACGAACTCGGCCCGTGAGGGAGCGCGCCTGGGGGCCGTGCACCCGCCCCTGACCGTGACTAGCTCGCCCTGTTTTGGCAAGGCGTCTCTGGAGCAGTGCATATACGAGAGGGTTCTGGACAGCGCCGACCTTGCCGACGAGGCCACGAAGATGACAGTGACCATAACAAACGCCCAAGGCCAGCCAGGGGAGTCTGTGGTTGTGAAGGTGGATTACGAGTACGATCTGATAACTCCCTTGGCTGGCCTGGTCCAGTTTGTAAGCGGCGATACGATAGGGCCCACTCTTAATCTGTCCTCCACCGCGGATATGCGATTGGAGTGAGGAAAGCGGTGGTGGCTGTGAGGCGGAAAAAGGTGAATTGGAGTGAGCAGTGCGAACGGGGCCAGATGCTGGTCCTGTTCGTGTTGGCCCTGGGTGTCCTGCTGGGGTTTGTGGCCATGGCCGTCGACGTCGGCCTGTTCTTGCACCAGAGGCGGGACCTCCAGAACGATGCGGATGCTGCCGCCCTAGCGGGCGCGGCCTACCTGCCGGACGCGTCTCTGGCCACCCAGAAGGCTCAGGAGTGGGTGGTCAAGAACTTCGACGACGGCGACGAAGCGGTGGAGAGCATCCAGGTCTCAAGCTACCGTGAGCCCAACGACCGCATCACGGTAAGCGTTAAGCAGGATGTATCGTTCGTGTTCGGTCGCGTCCTAGGGCTGACCAGCGACACGATGGGGGCTACGGCCACCGCAGGACGGGTGCCCGTCGTCGCCAGTTGCATCGCCCCCTGGGCGATTCAGGGGCTGGTCAATGATCCCGGCGTTGACTACGGGCTGGACCCGGACGCGCTGTACATCTTCCATCTGTCCGCCGGCGATTGGGAGACGCCCGGCAACTTCGGTGCCCTGGGGATCTACGGGGGAGGCACGTCAAGCTACGTCGCCTCCATCGAGGGAAATTGCGGAGAAGTGATCGCTTGCGACAGCGACTCGCCTTACGTGCCAGAAGGGGAGACTCTGGACTGCGATTCGATGACCGGTGCGGCAGGCAGCAACACGGACAGCGCGCTGACAACACGCTATCCCCCGTCCACCTGGGCGACCTGTGACGTGGAGACCGATGCCGACGGCTACGCGGAGGCTATCGCCAAAGCGGAACTGGAGGAGTGCAAGGACCGGGCGATGGGAATGGCGATCATCAACGCCTTCCCGCCGCAGGGGCAGAGCGCCCCCGTTGAGATCTGGGGTCTGGCCACCTTCTACATCGCGGGCTGGGACCGATGGCCTCCCCGCGGCGACGGTGATCAGGATGGCAACCCCGCTGATGGTATGGTGTGGGGCTACTTGATCCCGGCTACCTCTCTCCCCACTTGGGCGGTGGACTGGGGCTGGGATTCCACCAACCCCTTCGCGCCGCTGGTCATCGTGCTCGTGAAGTAAGGCGTGGCCGGTTGGTGCCGCTTTCTCACAATTAGCCCGCCGCCCTGTCACCATCCCCGTAACGGAAGCGCCCCAAAACTCATCATTAGATTTGCAATGACTGTTTATTGCGGCCCGCTCACGGCGGGTCGCCACTGGAAAGATCAGGTGAGGGGCGAGCGATGATAAAGAGTCAGGCGCTAGGCGGAAAGTCCAACAAGGCCCTCATCTTCCTCGGCCTGTTCCTGGGGTTGGTGAGTGCGGCTCTGGTGGTGGTGTATCTGAAGAGCGCAGAGGGGGAGAGCGGCGGTGGCGGCGCTTCCGGGGCGGTGATCACGCCCGTAGTCGTCGCCAGCGGCGACATCTCCGCCGGGACCCGGATCACCGAGGAGATGCTGACCGTGAAGGAGATAGCGTCCGACGCCGTGCTCGTGGATGCCTACCGAGATACGGGCGATGTGGTCGGCCAGGTGACCCGGGTTCCCCTGGTGGCCGGCGAGCAGGTGATCCCGACGAAGGTCACGGCCACGGGCGCTGCCATCCCGGATGTGGAGAACCCGCCGCTCGCCTATGTGGTACCAGAGGGCAAGAGAGCGGTGGCTGTCAAGGTGGACAGCGTCATCTCCGCCAGCGGCCTGATCAGGGCGGGCGACTACGTGGACGTCATTCTCACGGTGAGGATTGAAGAGGGTGACAGCGGTGAAGAAAGCGCGCCCGTGAAAGACCAGATAGCGCGGACTATCCTGCAGAACGCTCAGGTATTGAGCATCGGTCAGGAAGTGGCCCTGACCGCGGTGGATGAAGGCGCGGAAGGTGCTCCGGCGGTTGGCGAGGACTCCGAGGCTAACCCGGAGGCCACCACCGTCACCCTGGCGGTTTCGCCGGTGCACGGGGAGGTGCTCACCGCGGCCGAGGCGTGTGGGGAGAACTTTAGCGGGCGCCTGGCCCTGGCGCTGCGCGCGTTCGGGGATGCCAGCGAGGTAGGAACTCGCAGCGTGTGGGATCAGAACGGCCCACCACCCTCCTGCGCGGCTCTACTGGGCCTGTCCACTATGCAATAACTGTCGGGAGTCTCTTGGGAGAGGTCTGAGGGAGCGGAGCAGCAATGGCGCGCAATCCTCGAGTGGTAGTGATAGATCAGGATCAGGTGGCGAGGTCCGAGGTCCAGAAGATGCTGGCGCTCTCAGGCTTCGCGGTGCTGGGCGAGGCCGGCTACGGGATCGAAGCGGTCTCCCTGGCCAAGGAGGCAGAGCCCGACGTCATCATCATCTCCATCGAAGAGCCGATGGTGAGGGCACTTCAAACGGTGGAGGCGGTGGCGGACCTCCTCCCCCAGTCGCCCATCGTCGCCTATTCGTCCATCACGGATCCGGTCAGCATGCGAAAGGCGATGCTAGCTGGAGTCAGTGACTACCTGGTGACCCCTGTCCGGGAAGAGGATCTCATCAATTCCGTTCATAACGTGCTGGCCCAAGAGGAGCGGAAGCGGGCGCGGATCTCTGGGGAGATGGATGAGCCAGTGGCCTGCGGTACGGTGCTCACGGTCTTCGGCGCCAAAGGGGGCATCGGCAAGACGACGATCTCCACCAACCTGGCCACGGCGCTGGTGCAGAAGACTAACCAATCGGTGGTCGTGGTGGATCTGGACACCCGCTTCGGCGATGTGGCGATCCTCATGGATATTCCGGTCGAGCGCAGCATCGCCGATCTGGCGCTACCGGAAGAGGAGATCAACCGAGAGCTCCTGCAGGACTGCATCTACACACACAACACGGGGCTGACGATCGTGCCGGCACCGGTGCGGCCGACCGACTGGCGGAGCGTTCACGCTGGCCACATCGAGCGGGTAGTCACGCTGCTGGCCCAGACTTACGACTACGTGATCCTGGACACGCCGGGGACGTTCAACGATATCGTGGCTCGGTCACTGGAGCTGGCGACGCTGGTGCTCCTTGTGGCCACGGTGGATATGGCAAGCCTCAAGGACACCCTCCTGGCCATCGACATGCTCCGCTCCTGGAACTACCCCCAGGAGAAGGTGAAGCTGGTGATCAACGCCACCAACGAGGCGGCCAACGTTCAGCCCCAGGAGGTTAGGCGAATGTTGGGTCGGGACGTGTTCTGGTCCATTCCCTATGACCGCAACATCAGTACGTCTACCCAACTGGGTATGCCGGTGGTCGTGACCAAGCCAAGCGCTAGAGCGTCGGAAAGCTTGATAGAGCTGGCCTACGCGCTGAGTGGCGTCCGCGAGCAGCAACAGGAGCAACAGGAGCAGCAGAAGGAAGGAAGCAAGGGTCTGTTCGGCCGCATCTTTGGGACGCCGGCGGAAGAGAAAACTGAGGTAAAGGTGGAATAGAGAGATGTCCAACTTGCGTTCAAGCAGCGGCCGCATCCAAAGCCCTGTAGTGAGGCCGGAAGCCCCCCCTTCCCGCGGTACCCCCGGACGCTACAACGAGGATGTGGAGGGGCTTGTTTTCAGGATGCACCAGACGTTGATCGAGGAACTCGATGCCGACCAGATCAGCTCGATGCCCGCTGACGAGAGGCGGCGACTGGTGGAGCAAGCGGCAGAGACCATCCTGCGCCGCGAGATGCCCAATGTGGGTGGCATCACCCGCGATCAGATCGTGGCGCGGGTGGTGGATGAGGTGGTCGGCCTAGGCCCGATCGACGGGATGATCAGGGACCCTTCGGTGACTGAGGTCATGGTGAACGCCCCGGACGAGGTGTTTTTTGAGCGGGAAGGCATTATCTACCTGAGCGATGTCCGCTTCCGGGATGGGGATCACATCCAGCGGATTATCGAAAGGATCGTCGCTCCCCTGGGCCGCCGGGTTGACGAGTCATCGCCAATGGTGGACGCCCGACTGTCTGACGGCTCCCGAGTCAACGTTATCATCCCGCCGGTGTCCCCGAAGAGTCCCACCATCACCATCCGCAAGTTCCGCTCCGACAAGATGACGATGGACGAACTGGTGACCGCCGGCACCATCGTGGCGGAGGTGGCCCAGTTCCTGAAGGCCTGCGTCAGGCTGCGCCTGAACATTCTCATCTCTGGCGGTACTGGCACCGGTAAGACAACGTTCCTGAACGCGCTATCGGCCTACATCCCGGAGAGCGAGCGGATCGTCACTATTGAGGATCCGACCGAGGTCAAGCTGCAGCAGCCGCACGTGGTGAGCCTGGAGGCGCGGCCACCCAACATAGATGGCAAGGGCGAGATCGCCCAGCGCGACCTGCTGCGCAACACCCTCCGTATGCGTCCGGACCGCATCATCATCGGCGAGGTGCGAGGACCGGAGGCGTTCGACATGCTGAACGCCATGAACACCGGTCACGAAGGCTCCCTCTCCACCGTGCACGCCAACTCGCCGCGGGACGCGCTGGCCCGTGTGGAGAACATGGTGATGATGGCTAACCTGGACCTGCCGAACCAGGCGATTCGCGAGCAGGTCTCGTCAGCGCTCCATCTCTTGGTGCATCTGGCGCGCTTCAGCGACGGCGTGAGGCGCGTGACCCAGGTGACGGAGATCACGGGCATGGAGGGCCAGATCATCACCATGCAGGACCTGTTCCAGTTCAGGCAAACGGGTGTGGACTCCGAGGGGCGGGTCCTGGGTGGCATGACGGCCACCGGCCTTCGCCCCACCTTCGCCGAGAAGTTCGCGCTGGCCGGGATCCAGCTTCCCGAGAGCGTGTTCCTGGCGAGGAGGGGAGGATAGGCTGTGGACCCGCTGCTGATCATCATCGCGCTGACCGTCCTGCTGGCCGTGTTCTCCTTGGTCGTTGGCATTCGCGGCCGACGCCACAATCCTATGGAGGAGCGATTGGAGTCCTTCCGGGGTGAAGGGCCGGTTGCGGAGGCGCAGGGGCAGGAAGGTCCTGTGCTCATGAAGCAGCGTTCCTACAGCGGCCTGCCGCTGCTTGGAGCCCTGGTTGGGCAGCTACGCGGCTCCGAGCAGGTGGCGCTGAAGCTGGAGAGAGCGGGGGTCCCTCTGCGGGTGGGGGAGTACTACATCATCCGTTATGTGGCAGCGCTGCTCTTCTTCTTTGCGCCCTTCATCTTCAGCAGGGGCGTGTTTGCCATCGCCCTTGGCGTCGGCATGGCGGTGTTGGGCTACAGCCTGCCTGCGATGTGGGTCGGCTCCAAAAGGAGCACCCTCGCCAAGAAACTGAACGGCCAAGTCGTGGAGATGCTGGGCATGGTGGCGAACTCCCTCAAGTCCGGCTACGGGTTAATGCAGAGCTTTGAGTTCGCCTCCAACCAGATAGACCCGCCGCTGGCCACAGAACTGAAGCGAGTGCTTCGGGATGCCAACCTGGGGATGAGCAATGAGGACGCCCTCCGGGGAATGGGTGAGCGAATAGACAGTGCGGATATGGATATGGTCCTCACTGCGATCAACATTCAGAGCGCGGTAGGGGGCAATCTGGCTGAAATCCTGGAGGGGGTGGCGTTCACCATGCGTGAGCGGGAGCGGATGCGGGGCGAGATCATCACCCTGACGTCTCAGCAGCGGATGACCGGAATCGTCATCGGAGGGTTGCCGGTGGCCATGTGCCTACTGTTCCTTCTGATTAACCCGGAGTACATGGGGCTGCTGTTCACGACAACGGCGGGACAGGTCATGCTGGTGGCGGCGGTGGTGCTGGAGTTCCTCGGCGCGATGTCGATGAAGAAGATACTGGCTATCGAGGTCTAGGAGTAGAGCATGCTCATCGGAGTTATCGGCTTCATGGTGTTCGCGGCGGTGGTCAGTCTGGTGCTGGGCCTGTCGCGGCGCGCTCCTTCCGTGATGGAGGCGCGCATGCGGGACTTCAGGACCCGGGCGGTGACCTCCGTCGAGGGAGAGACCGACCTCAGCGAGCCGTTCGCGGAGCGGGTACTGGCGCCGGGCCTCGAGGCGCTGGCGCAGGCGGCCGCATCGGTGCTGCCGGCCAAGGTGCTGGCCAGGATAGAGAAGCAGCTTGTCATGGCCGGCAACCCGATGACCCTGAACGCATACGTGGTGTTCTGGATGATCAGCGTCGGCCTCATGTCGGGGTTCATCCTGGCCTCCGTTCTCGTGGTGTGGGGCACTGTGGGTCTCGGGCAGGCGGTGGTCGTCTTGGCCTTCGGCGTCATCGGCTGGATGCTGCCGGGCACATGGCTTAAGGGCCGAGTGAAGACGCGTCAGAAGCAGGTGCTCAGGTCACTTCCGGACGCGCTGGATTTGGTGACCACCTGCGTGGGGGCGGGCTTGGGCTTGGACGCGGCGCTGGCGCGGGTAGCTGAGAAGAGCGGTGGGCCTCTCGCCGATGAACTGGCCCGCATGCTGCGAGAGGTGGCCATGGGCAAGCTGCGCCGCGAGGCGCTGGCGGAGATGGCCGATAGGATAGGCGTGGAGGAACTGACCAGCTTTGTCAGTGCGGTGATCCAAGCGGAGCAGCTGGGCGTTAGTATCGGGCAAGTGCTCCGGGTGCAGGCGGACCAGATGCGGACACGCCGCCGTCAGCGGGTGGAGCAGACGGCCCACGAGGCGCCCATCAAGATGATCTTCCCGCTGGTGTTGTTTATCTTCCCAGCGTTCATGCTGGTGATCTTGGGCCCGGCCGGGATCAGGATCGCCAGTTCGCTGGCGGGGTCATGATCGAAGAGGTGATCGGAATGGCTCTTGGGGCAAGTATTCGCAGCCTGCGGGAGGAGATCGGGCTAAGCCAGGCCCAGCTTGCTGGGCAGGCAGAGCTGAGCCAGGGCTACCTGTCTCAAATAGAGAACGATGAGGTGCAGAACCCGAGTGCCTCCGTCCTGTTCCGGCTGGCCGAGGGTCTGCATGTGGACCCGCGCTGTCTGCTGGAAGCGGCGGGTTACAGGGACATCCTGGGCAGTGGGGGGGACGAAGACTTTGAAACGCCGGTAGACCCGGATCTGTTGCGCTTCCTGGCCCGTCTGTCCTCA
>CAYFYG010000392.1:0-1515 GCA_964347225.1 uncultured Dehalococcoidia bacterium
GCGTTCCCACAGGCGGGGCAGCACCTCGGCGATCAGGCTGGCCGAAAAGAGGGTCTGAGTGACGGCATCGTGCAGGTCTCGGGCCAGGCGGCTGCGCTCCTTCACAACTGCCAACTCCTGCGCCTGCTCGTACAGTCGGGCGTTCTCAATGGCGATGGCCGCTTGGTTGGCCAGAGATTGGAGCACCGCCAGGTCGCTCTCGTCGAAGGCGTTCAGTTGGTCACTCTGGACATGCAACACACCGATGACCGCTTCTTTCGTCTTCAGGGGCACGGCCAGCTCCGATCGAATCTCGCTGGCCTGGGGCAGGGAGTAGTATCGCGGCTCTTGGCTCACGTCGGACACCAGCAACGGCTCGCCGCTCTGGGCCACCCAGCCGGTGATCCCCTCCTGACCCACCTTGAGGCGCGGGGGCTGAAATCCATGGGTCTCCCAAACAGCCCCAGCCCCCGCCCTGAAGATCAGCTCATCCCCCTCGACCAGGGCAATCCCGACCAGGTAATATCCCAGGGTCTCCTTGATCAAGCGGGCGATTTCCCATAGCAATTCATCAGCGGCCAGGATGGAGGTCATGCGGCGCCCCACCTCGCTGATGACGCGGAACTGCTCTGCCCGCCGCTCTTCGGCCTCGAAGAGGCGCGCGTTCTCGATGGCCACCCCGATCTGCTGGCCGATGGACGTAAGCAAACTGATGTCCTGCTGAGAGAACTCCCGGTAGCCACGGGTTATCACGAACAAAGAACCTAAAACCTTTCCCCTCGAAACCAGGGGAAAGATGGCTACGGAGTGAAAACCACCCTCCCTAACCGCCAAGCGCGTCAGTCGCGGATCCGTGGAGAGGTCCCCTACAACCAATGGTTCGCCGGTCTGGATCACACGACCTGAGAACCCCTCTCCTACCTTAAGGTTGTCAATTTCGGCCACAAACTGCGCGCTGAGGCCTTTATGTGCCACGATAGTCAAGACCCCAGCGTCCTCTTGGAAAAGGTAGATCCCGCCGGCCTCGATCCCCGTGACCTCGAGGGTCTTATCCAGGGCATTGCTCAAGACCTCCCCCAAGTCCAGGGAGCGACTCACCACGGCGGCAACAGCGTTGAGGGCCGCCAGTTCCTTGGTCCGGTCGGCTACTCTCTGCTCCAGGTGCGTGTATGACTCCTGGAGTTGGGCCGACATGAGGTTGAACTGGCCTGCCAACTCTTCCAATTCGTCGCCAGTTGGGGCGGTGATCTTCTGGCCGAAATTGCCTCTGGCGACCTCCTGGGCGGCGCCGATGAGTTCCGTGATAGGCTTCGTGATCCGTCTGACCCCGACGGTGACGACGAGGGCCGGCACCACTACGCCTAGCACCAACAGCAGGAGTAGGAATTGCTGGTAGCCTCGACTGCCGCTGATCAGTACGGCCCAGCTCTCCTCAGTAATGAGGCCCCAAGATGTGCCCGGCACCGGGGCGAAGCCGGCGACAATGTCCCGGCCCTCGAAATCGCGGGTGCGGATGGCGTCCACCTGCCCACTCAA
>CAYFYG010000393.1:0-2168 GCA_964347225.1 uncultured Dehalococcoidia bacterium
ATGAAGACCCCCGGCATCACGGTGCGGCCTCTACTGAACATGCCCGGTCAGCGCGAGTTCAACGAGGTGTTCTTCGAGGACGTGCGCATTCCGGCCAGTTGCCGGCTTGGCGAGGAGAACCGGGGGTGGTACATGGCTGCCACCACCCTGGACATCGAGCGCTCCAACATCGGGTCGGCTGTGGGGCAGCAGCAGAGCGTGGAGGACCTGGCGCGGTTCGCCCGGGAGAACAAAGACAACGGCGTCGTCCGCCTTGGCTGGGACCCTGGCCTGCGCTATGAGCTGGCGGAGCGCTACATCGAGACGGAGGCGGCCCTGATGCTCTCCAGCCGGGTCGTGACGCTGCAGGCGAGGGGGCAGATCCCCAACTACGAGGCGTCCGCCGTCAAGCTGTACTCCATGGAGATGGCCCAGCGCATCGCCAACACCGGCCTGCGTCTGCTGGGCCTGTACGGGCAGCTTGAGCGTGGCAGCAAGTGGGCGCCCCTCAAGGGCCGGCTGGAGTACCAGTACCTTCGCTCTGTTGGCAACACTATCGAGGGGGGCACCAGCGAGATCCAGCGCAACATCATGGCCACCCGTGGCCTCGACCTGCCCAGGGGCGACTAGGCTAGAGGTCGGCCCGCGGCCCGTGACAGGCCAGCGCCCGCCTCGGCGAGGTGGCGGCCGGCAACAGCCAGCCGCGGCCCCCGGCCCCGGTCAGGGACGCCACCGAGAGCGCGGCATTCACCGCGTTTTCTCCCGGTGAGGCTGGGGCCGCTGTCACCCGCGGGGGGATAAGGCGTCAATTTGTGAACAGCTTGACAAATGGGGTATAATGCGTGGCGATTATCGCGAAGGATTTTGTGGGACAGCGTCATTTATTGGGCGCTGTCTTGGCAAGAGGAGGAGACAAACAGGAGGTAGGTTATTCGGGAGCCGCATGGGTCGGCCCCGCGCCCGCCCCGGGGCCGAGGCAGCCACGTGTTTGACCCGCAGACAACGGGACAACCGCTAAGCGAATACCGAAGGTACTACCTGCACGGAGTCTTCCTCTTCATCGCCTTCATCGCGGTGGGCTTGGCCGCGACGGGGGTCCTGGGGAAGGTGACTCGTCCCCTGATCTCCGTTGACGCTGCCCCCGAGGGCGTCGTCGCTGAGAGCCCCTCCGCCAGCTATCTGCGCCCGCCCATCGTTCTCGCGACCTCCCCCGGCATCTACGTCGTCAACCCAGAGCCGGAGCCCCAGGAGGAGGTGGAGGAGGCGGGCACGCCGGAGGCCGAACCCACTCCGGAACCGACACCCGAGCCCACACCAGAGCCCCAGCCAGCGTTCATCGTCTACACTGTCCAGCCGGGCGACAGCGTCGCCTCCATCGCGGAGGCGTACGGCGTGGACGTCGAGACGCTGCTTTGGAACAACCCTGAACTGTACGATGACCCAGACCTGCTCCTCGTAGGACACAAGCTGCAGATCCCCACGGTCAACGGCCTCATCTACAACGTCAAACTGGGCGATACCCTCTCCGACATCGCCTCCTTCTATCAGATCGACGTCCAGAGCATTCTGGCCTTTGTGCCCAACAACATCGCCTCCGCCGACACGGTCATTGAGGGAATGGTGCTGGTCCTGCCGGGGGCGGTGCCTCCGCCTCCACCCATCCCAGCCGCCGTGACCGCCGTGGAGGCCACCAACCCGGAGCCAGAGCCCGAGCGGGAGCCGCCACCTGCAGCGCCGCCCCCGACCAGCAGCGGCTACATCTGGCCTTTCAGCGGGTCGATCTCCTCTCCTTTCGGGGAGTACCGCGGCGGCAGCTCCTACCACGTGGGCATGGACATCGACGCCTTTGGTCGCTATGGAGCCCCCGTGGTCGCCGCCGCTTCTGGCACCGTGGTTCTCGCCACCTACTCGGACTGGGGCCTGGGCAGCTACGTGGTCATTCGCCACGGGGACGGCTCGGAGACCGCATCCGCTCACCTCTCCGACGTATGGGTGGCCCAGGGGCAGTCCGTGGCGCAGGGCGAGCAGGTCGGCGCCATCGGCTGCACCGGCTACTGCACCGGCCCCCACCTCCACTTCGAGGTCTGGATCGGCGGGTCGCCGGTGAACCCACTGGGGTACTTGCCCTAGAACCCCAATAGCGGATCGATGCCAAGGCTGTTGCCGCTCGTAGCGGCTTTCCTATCCCT
>CAYFYG010000394.1:0-4925 GCA_964347225.1 uncultured Dehalococcoidia bacterium
GCGGGTGACCTGCCGGGAAAGGTCATCAGCTACTGGGAGGGCGATAGCCTGCTCCGCGGCCGCGTAACCGCCGCCGAGGTCAAGCGCGACAACTACGGAAACCTCTACGTGGAGGTGGAACTGGAGGAGGTGACGGCCGCCGGCCAGTAAGCCCCCGCCCGTGGCTTCAGTCGCAGATGAGCGCAGATAGGTGCAAACAACCTGACACGGATACCGAACGGATTAACGGATGATGTCCATCCACTCGCTACTACTCTCTGGGCGACCCGCAGGTCGTTTCGGACCCTGTTGGGGTGGGGCCAAGTCCGAACGGAGTTCGGGGGCGGGCCGGGTGGGACCAACAACCCCGGGGTGGGGTGGCATCCTGGCCGGAGACAGGTCTGTGGCTAGCCTCTCAGGTGAGCCGCAGCAGCGCCGGCAGGAGCATCGCGAAGATGAACAGCAGCGAGATCGCCACGATGACCCAGTACGGCAACAGGCTCCGCCGCCCCCGGCCCTCCCAACCGGAGTAGCCCGCCCCCTCCGACAGGTCGTAGTCCGGGTCGTCCGGACCGATCTCGTACTCCTCGTCCGCATCCTCGTCGTAGTAGCCCTCGGGCGCCTCCTCGATCTCGTCCTCCGGGTTGTCCCAGTCCGTGAAGTCGCCCCGGGTGGGGCCGCGGACGTCGCCCCCGCCGGGCTTGCGGTCTCGCTCCTGCATGGCAAGGATAGTATACCGCAGCTCAGGTTGGTCTAGCCCAGTTCCTTCACCATGAGCAGGCGGCCCTCAATCCCGGTGTACCGCTCGTACTTGCGGTCTGTGCGCATGTCCACCACCCGATATCCGTGGCCCTCGTAGAGGACGACGGGCTGGGCCTCGCGTCGTAGTGACCAGCGACATCTGGCGGCAGCCTTGCCTACAGGCCTACTTCTGGGCATCGCGGTGGGCGCGTCTGCCCCAAGCTCCACGCGGTCGGAACCTTCGGCCCGCCACCAGGCCGCGCCCGCTGCGGTTGCACTCCCCGCAGGGGTCATCGCCTTCGCCCCAAGCCACCTGGTACGCCCACAGGCGCTGGACGTAGGGGGGCAGCCTGAAGCCTGCCCCCCTAAGGCGGGGTCGCCCGCTGCCGGGTTCGCCCCCTTTCGGTCGCCCGCACCGCAGACCTCCCGTTCCCGTAACCCCTTTCGCGAATACCACGCCTTCAAATACCCCGTTCTTGCCAAACAAACTCCCCCCGTCCTTCCGCCCGTTCCCCAGGCTCCCGCCTGGGTGGGGCGAAGTCGGAATCCCTTCCGGGGCGGGCTGGGCGGGACGTATGGCTCTGGGGGGAGGGGCCGCGTCTGAACCGGGTTCAGAGCCTGTCCACGTCAGGCGGGCGCGGACCCGGTGGAGGCAACAACGCCGCGGCGGGGTGGGGGGAGACAGGCCTTACGCAGCCCAGCCCCTACATGGCCCCCATGCCACCCGTGATCCCCGGCGGCTCTTGGTCCGTGATCACGTTCACGCACGCCGGCTTGCCTGACGCGAACGCCCGCTCGATGGCGGGGCGGATCTCGCCCGGCTCCGTCACGTACTCGCCGTGGCCCCCCAGTCCTTCTACCACCTGATCGTAGCGGGCGCTGTCGGACAGCTGGCAGGCGATCATACGGTCCTTGCCGTACATCGCCTTCTGGCCCACCGCGATCTGTCCCCACTGGCGATCGTTCCCCACCACGGACACGACCGGCATGCCGAACCGAGCGAACGTGTCGAACTCGAAGCTGTTCAGGCCGAAGCTGCCATCGCCGTTGACCATGAGGATGCGCTTCTCCGGGTAGACGGAGTTGATCGCCATACAGAAGCCGGTCCCCACGCCCAGGGTGCCCATCGGACCCGGGTCGTACCACTGGCCCGGGTGGTTGATGGGCAGGACGCGTGCCGCCAGGTTGACGATGTCGCCGCCGTCCCCCACGACGATCGTGTTTTCATCCACGAACTCCGCCATGTCTCGGCACAGCCGCAGGGGGTGGATGGGCACGCGGTCGGAGTCCATCCACTCCTCCATCTGGGCACGCGTCTTGTCCTCCGCTTCGCGCAGGCCGTCGATCCACTCCTTGTGGTCGACCTTCACGCCCTCCAGCTCGCCCACGAGCGCCGCCAGCGCGGCCTTGGCGTCGGCCTCGATCGGGACGTCGATATCGCGGTTCCGGCCCAGCTCCTGCGGGTCGGTGTCGATCTGGATGGTGCGGGCCTCCGGATTGAAGCGCTTGCCGTAGGCGAGGCGAAAGTCCATCGGGGTGCCGATGACGATAATGGCGTCGGCCTTGTTCAGGGCGTTGCGGCGGGTGCGCGAGAAGAACAGGGGATGATCCTGGGGGATGGAACCGCGGCCCATGGCGTTCAGGTACACCGGCGCCTGGGCGGCCTCGATGAGCCGGCGCAGGTCCTCGTGGGCGTCCTGCCAGTACACGGCGGAGCCGGCCATCACCAGCGGCCGCTCCGCCCTGGCGATGATCTCCGCAGCCTTCTTGACCTCCTTCGGGTCCGCGTAGACGCGGCCCTGGGGGCGATAGCTCTGCGGGAAGGTGATCTCGCTCTCCTCCACCTTCCGGAACATGAGATCGATGGGGATCTCCAGGAACGCAGGACCCTGTCGCCCGGTTAGCGCGGCCCGGAACGCCGCTGCCACGTACTCTGGGACGCGCTGCGTCTCGTAGACGCAACGGGCCCATTTGGTGATGGGCCGCAGCAGCTCCACGTGATCCATCTCCTGCAGCGCCCCCATCTCGTAGCGCATGAGGGGGCTGCGACCGCCGATAACCAACATCGGGGAGCGGTTCTGGTACGCGTTTGCGATCGCCGTCACGCAGTCGGTGACACCGGGGCCCGCGGTGACCACCGCCACGCCGCAGCGGCGCGTAGCCCGAGACCAGCCCTCAGCGGCGTGGCCTGCCGCCTGCTCGTGCCGCACGTCGATCACCTTGATGCCTTCGTCCAAACAGCCGTCGTATATGGCCTGGATGTGCCCACCACAGAGGGTGAATATGGTATCGACGCCTTCTTGCTTGATGGCGCGGGCGACGAGGTCGCCGCCGTCAACGAGGGCCATGGGGACCTCCTACTAGGCGAATGCGGCTGGGGCCGTCCCACACGTATTGGGGCCAGAGCGAATGCTAGCCCATCGCAGGCGGCGAGACAACAGCGGCCCGCATTCAGCCGGGCGTTCCCCAGGGAGCGTACCGGGGCCGCGCCGTCTCCGGCGCTGGCTCTGGTCAGCGCAAGAAGTGCGCCAGCGAGAGCCGTTCGGGGTGCGGAACCCTATTCCGGACCAGCCGGTGGGCCAGGCGGTGGGCCAGGCGGCGGGCCAGGCGGCGGGCCAGGCGGCGGGCCAGGCGGTGGGCCAGGCGGCGGACCCGCCGGCCCGGCTACGCTCTCCTCCCTGTACATCAGAGAGCCCGCCACAGCAAGAGCCGCCGCACAGATGATGCCCAGGTAGAAGCCAAACCCCAGGTGGCTGGACTCGTTTAGCAGCTTGATCACCACGAACACCAGAGCCGCCGCACCACCGCCCAGCATGATCTTCGGCCAACTGACGCCGCCCACGTTCTCCGGGACTTCAACCTCCGTGAGACCCTTCACTACGACCACACCCGCCATCGCTAGGCCGACGAGAATGGCAAGGATCGACCAGATCGCTCCGGGAGACTCCCATCCGTTCCGAGTGAAGCTTCCGAAAGGCCCCAAGTCGATGCTATACCAAGGCAAGAACCCGTCTATAAACAGCACCACCGCCGCTACAATGATGATCTTCTCTCCAACGCCCAGGGCCTTGAATTTCTCGACCAATTTGTCCATCCGGTCCTCCTAAATTAGCGCTAGTCGAATAACTCTGAATCCGACATTCTGGCATGACTGCGTCTCCTGTACAACGCTTGCGCGAACCAGCGGTTAAGCGCCGCGCAGAATCTCGACAGGTTGCGCTCCGCCCGCAGTCGACGAGCGCAATCACAGGGGCGGCAAGGCAGGGCCGCTCGAGCCCCGAAGCGTGGAGTCAGGCCAGGGCGACCGCTCTCGTTCAGCGGAGGCCG
Organism: uncultured Dehalococcoidia bacterium; assembly: GCA_964347225.1. GTDB lineage: Bacteria > Chloroflexota > Dehalococcoidia > SM23-28-2 > RBG-16-64-32 > DAOUMF01. Next base: position 4,048 of record CAYFYG010000394.1, read on the forward strand.
CTACAATACGAATATCGCCCCGACTACTATGTAGACCACCAATAGGGCAAGCCAGCTGACTACGGCCGTGCCTATGGCTCTGCCGGTGTCGAAATCCAGGGCCTGGCGGATAGCGATGACCGTCGTGATCAGCGTCCAGATGAAGACCACCAGGCCGATGAAAAAGCCAAGAACCGGAATGATTCCCAGGACGAGCAGGACTCTTGGCGAGCTGGCGAAGCCGAGCGTGCGCAGGAGTTCCCCCCACGTCGCCTCGGTCTGCGGCCCCTTGAAGATGTTCGTGCCCACCCAGTAAGCGATGAAAGCGTAAACCCCCCAGCCGACGAGGGCCGCGACGATCCCCACGATGAGGGCGACAACCCCTCCCAGCAACGCGCCGATCCCGGCCGCGACCGCCCCCAGTACAACGACCAGCAACGCCTGCCCAGTGGCCGACTGGTCGTGCTCCACCTCTTCGTATACCTGAGGCTCCAATTTGGCCGCACGGATCATGCGGTCGACTATGGACGCTTGCCCTGTGGCTTCAACCATCGCAACCTCCGTTTCCTATGATTGCGTTTCTTGTACAACGCCTGCCTCGAACGCGTGGTTAAGCCTTGGACAAATTACCGACGGCTTCTGCTCCATGGTGCTCAACCGTCGGAGCCGCGAAGCGGGGTGCCCACGCGGAGTTCGCTGACGTCCTCGCCCGCAGTGAGGAGTTCGTCCGCGAACCCCTGCAACGGATCAGCGCCGCCTAGCCCCGCAGGACCGGTTCCCGCGCGCCTCGGCGCGGCCAGCAATAAGACAGAGCGGACAGCAAAGCCGCGCTGCCCAAAGGGGGTACCATTGAGGAGGGGCGACCTCACTGCCCGCCGCCAGAATTCTCCCCCTGGCGC
>CAYFYG010000395.1:0-1718 GCA_964347225.1 uncultured Dehalococcoidia bacterium
CGCTGACCAACGACTTCTTCGTGAACCTGCTCGACATGGCGACGGAGTGGAAGGCGACCTCGGGGGCCGAAGACGTGTTCGAGGGTCGCGACCGCGACACGGGCGAGGTCAGGTGGACCGGCACCCGCGTCGACCTCGTGTTCGGGTCGAACTCCGAGCTCCGGGCGATCGCCGAGGTCTACGGAAGCTCCGACGGTGAGGAGAAGTTCGTGCGCGACTTCGTCGCCGCGTGGGACAAGGTGATGATGCTCGACCGCTTCGACCTTGCATGATTTGAGCAGACAGGTCTCACGGTTGGGAGATCGACGAGGTAGACCTTTCAGTCGTCAGACGCTTGCTGGTTGCTTGCGGGGCAGCTAGAATCCCCTCGTCAGCAAGCATCGGGTACGCGACGAGAGGATACGGCGCGTCGCCGAGGGGCTCGGACTGGATGAGAAGGGGGTCGAGCGATTGGCGGGGATGTCTCAGGAGGAGCGGGTCGCGGCCACCGCGAAATGAGCACGGCAACCGCCGGTGAAGGAGGAGCGCCGACGGCGACGGCCGGAAGCGACCCGCAGGGCTGCGGCGGCTAAGGGCAGCCAGATACCGGTGTCCGACGTCGTCAGGCGGCTCGCCAAGGGCAAGGAGTTTCCGTTCGTTGACCGACGTGAGGTGACCTCGAGAGGGCGTCGGCGAGCCCGTTAGACTGTACGAGGTAAGCCGGCAGATCGCTGATTAGGAAGGAGAGCGCTGATGAGGTTTCGGCGATGGGCATGGCTGGCTCTGCTGCTCGCTTTGCCGCTGCTGGCGGTCGCCTGCGGCGGCGACGGCGGCCCGGCGACGGCGACCGTCACGCCGACGGCGGACGGCACCGATGCGGATGTCATCCTGCCCGAGCAGCCGGCTGCAGGCTTCGAGCTCGCTGACCCCTCATTCGAGGCGCTCCCGGGAGCGCAGGCCTCCTCCGGCGAGCTGGGCGGGACGGTCTACGGCATCGAGATGCCCGACAACTGGAACGGGCGGCTGGTTCTTTGGGCCCACGGCTTTCGCGGCCTGGACCCCGACCTGACCGTGGACCCGCCCCCCATGCGCGAAGACCTCATCGAGAACGGCTACGCCTGGGCCGCCTCATCGTACAGCGCTAACGGCTTCGTACCTTTCGAGGGGGCGCACGAGACGGCGGCCTTGCACGACCACTTCGTCGAGGAGTTCGGCGAGCCGGAGCACGTCTACATCGCGGGCGGTTCGATGGGCGGCAACGCGACGCTGCTCTCGCTGGAGCTCTTTCCCGGCCGCTACGACGGCGCCCTGGCCGCCTGCAGCGCGATGGGGCTGGGCGAGGTGGACTTCATCGGCCACTACGTGGTACTCGGCGCCTACGCCGCTGGCGTCAGCCAGGAAGAGTTCGATTCCATGGAGTCCATCGTAGAGCTGGGCGAGCGCATCCTGCCCACTCTGCAATTCAACCCCGGGACTCGCGCCCGCTTCGAAAGCCTGATCACCACCCTCACCGGCGGGCCCAGGCCCTTCCGCCACGAGGGCTTCGAGGAGTATTTCCTGCGCAACTTCCTCCTGGCCGCCGAGTTCGGCCCACGACTGATCGACGCCTTCGACAACACTGACTTCGTCTATCCGGGCGACCCGTCGGGAGGGGTGAGCGAGGAGGAGGTGAACCAGGCCGCAATCCGCATAGCCGGTGACCCTCAGGTGCGCAACGCCGACCCCAACCTGTCGGACCT
>CAYFYG010000396.1:0-4291 GCA_964347225.1 uncultured Dehalococcoidia bacterium
GCGCGCGCTCCCTCCTCCCCGTACCTGCCCTTGATATCGAGGAGCAACCCGCACCGCCCCTGCGTTCTCTCCAGCAGCTCCGCAAGCCTGAGCGGGTTGACGTCCAGGCGGACGTAGTACCCGGGAAACACCGCCATGGCCCACGGGCCGATCCTGTCCACGCCCTGCGGCCTGCGGTCGAACAGAAAGGGAAGGCGGCCCAGGCGACGCTCGTGTCTGACCCATACCTGCCCGGCGCGGTACCAGAGGTCTGCCTCTATGAAGTCGATGTCGGCGTCCGCCGCCGCCTCGATCTTCTCGCGCCGGTTGCCGTAGGCGTGGGCGATGCGTGTAGGGCGTCCGCTGTCGCGGTTCATCCGCGTCTGATGTAGTCCAGGGAGTCGGCTAGCCGCCGCGGCTGCACGCCGAAGCTCTTCCTGACCGCGTCTGTCTCCGTGATGTTGTCCAGCGCCAGCATCTTGAGCTGCTCTCCGGTGACGGGTGGCTTGGGAAGCACCCATTCCATCACCTGGGCCACGGGGCGCATCACTCCCAGGGGCACGTGCACCCTCATCCGCGACTTCCCCAGGGCCACCTTCACGATGTCCAGCATCTCGTCATAGCTCAAGTGCTCCGGGCCCCCGACCTCCAGCACCTCTCCGCTGTGTGCGCCGTCTTCGAGGCAGCCAACGATGCATGTCACCAGGTCCTCCACCCATATCGGCTGGAACCTGCTCTTGCCGTCCCCCGCCACTGGCAGGAGCGGGTTGTAGCGCACCAGGCCGGCCAGGGCATTGATGAACTCGTCGCCCTCACCGAACACAATGGACGGCCGCAGGATCGTATGGTTCAGGCCACTGCGCGTGACGGCCCGCTCCGCCTGCCACTTGGCCTGGAGGTAAGGGTACGCCGGGTTGTCCTGCGCCCCGATCGCGCTCACGTACACGAACTTCTTCACCCCGGCCACCTTTGCCGCCTCAACCACGCGCTCGGTACCCCGCCGGATCACCGCCTGGAACGACTGCTCGCCCGCTTCTCGGATGATCGCCACCAGGTGGATCACCTTCTCCACCCCGGCCAGCGCTTCTGGCAGTCCTTCCCCGCTCACCACACTGCCCTGCGCCACCTCCACGCCCTCGGGCAGGTCGGCGTGGTGCTGGCCCCGCGCCAGCACCCGCACCTTGTGGCCGCCGTCCACCAGTCGGGCGACCACTCGTCGCCCAATGAAGCCGCTACCCCCTGTGACCAGGATCATCTCGCCCCCCTTTGCCTGATCCCTCTCCGGTGCTCCTTATCTGTTCGGCCCGCAGCCTGTAGTGGGCTGCGGCCGTCTCCAGAACCTGACGCAGCGTGAAATCCGACGTACTCTCCAGCCTGGCCCTGCGGTTCAGGTCCTCTTCTCTCAGGTCATGCAGGAGGTTGGAGAAGCGGCGGTGGGCCAGTTGGAGCGAGGTCGTCGCCTCCCGCAGCGACGGGAAGTCGGCGCTCTCCATGTAAGGCGGCTGCGGCAGCGACACCGCCTTTGCCACCAGGCGGCCGTAGTAGAAGTTCACGTCGTCTGCGGCCCGCTCCAGGATCCGCCTCACGGAATCGCCTCCTTGACCGCCTCCCTCGAACTCCTCAGGCGCCGCCTTCTCGATGACTGCCATCAGCGCCTCCGCACCCTCTTGAAGGCGGCTCAGGATCCCCTCCAGATCCGCGACAACCGTGGTGCTCTCCTCGCTCATCCTCTACTCCAGCGGGCGTCTGCCAGCGAAGCCGCTGTCCATCTCATGCCACCAGCGAATATCCGGCTCCCCTAGCTTCCAGCACAGGTATACCTCGCGGCCTTCCCGCTCCGTGCGGAAATCGACGAGACCCTGCTCAATGTCTTTCAGCTCGCACTGGATCTCCTGGACCCGCTCGACAAGGCGCTTCAGCTCTGCTGCCGCCTGCGCCAACTCCTGTCGAGTCTCATTCAACTCCTTCTCGATGATACGGCCGTTGGAGGACATGAGGTGCGCGTACTCGGCGGCCTTCTCCTGGAGGCGGTCATGCTTGGACTTGCTCTCCTGTATCTGGGGGAGGAGCTGACTCAAACGAGGCAACAGGGCGTTGGCCTCATCCAAGGTGAACAGTCGCGGCGCCATGACGCCTAGGCAAGTATAGGAGCTTGACGTCGCCGCCGGCAAGCTTTGGGGCCCCCCACCGGCCTAGCCCACCAGGGCGCGCCAGCGGCGCTCCGCCTCCGCTGCGTACCCCCGCATCTCGGCCGCTTTCCGCACGCCCTCTTCCGTCACGTATGCGGTCACCAACCGCCCCGGCGTCACCTCGAAGTACACGTTGCGAACCTCCAGCCAGCGCTCGCGGGTCACCTCCCGCTTCTCCCCCTCCTCTACCGCGAACCGCTGCGGCTGCGAAGGCGCCGCCACCTTCAACGTATCCGCCAGGACGTACACCGGCACCTTCTCCGCCCGTGCCGCCAGCGCCAGCAGGTGCGTGCCCACCTTGTTCACGAACGACCCGTCGGGCCGCACGCTGTCCGCCCCCACCACCACTGCCTCCGCCTCCCGCACGAACAGCCCCATCTGCGCCTCCGTGATCAGCGTGAGCGACATCCCCTGCCCCGCCAGCGCCCGGGCCATCCGCAACCCCTCGTACAGCGGCCGCGACTCGCTCACGATGACGCGCCGGGGCCGCAGCCGGCTCAGTACCTCGATTACCGCCGACGAGTATGTGAGGGTGATGACAGTGTCGCGCGGGACCACCCCCCGCGCCGTCGCCGCCATGCCGTCCGCCGCTGCCTCCAGCCTCTCGATTGCATCCTCCACGCCCTGCGCGGCATCCCCCGACGCCTGATAGCGCTCCCAGGCCAGCGCCATCGCGTTCTCGATCGCCGCCATCATCGGCCGTGCCAGCACCAAGGCGCGGGCGCACTCCCGCATCTCCTCGCCCTTCGCCCCGTCCACCACCTCTGCCAGCGCCCTCAGCGCCTCCAGCGCTAGCTGACGGGCGCCGTGCTCCCGGTCCTCCCGGATGCGTTTGACGGCGCTGATGATCTCCTGTCGCACGGCCTTGCCCGACAGTCTACCGCAGCTCGCCCTCTCAGTCACCCCGCAGATTGCGCCCGCGTCTTCTGCTATCATCGGAGCACAAGATCGCGCGCGATCTGGAAGGAGCAATCGCCTTGCAAGAACCTACCATCAAGGTCCGTCTCAATGGCCCCTACCTGGTCCAGGGCCCCGTCGTCCTCAAGGACGCCGACGGCAACCGCTTTGACGTAGCGGGTGACAATTTCGTCCTCTGCCGCTGTGGCGCCTCCGCCAACAAGCCCTTCTGCGATGCTTCCCACCAGCGGATAGGGTTCCAGGCGGAGACCAGGGCTGAGTAGCCTCAACCCGCGCTGAACTTCGCCCCCGTGCGACAAATCCGTTAAGGCGCGTTCAGCGTATTACCGGTAAAGGGTCCCCCTCCCTTTGAGCATCACGCGAGGAAACTCGCGTGATGTGCTTTTATGGCCGCCTATGCACCGGCGCAGGCGACTCAGCCAGCGCTTTGTCCGCTCGCCCTGCCTGCCCGCCGTGGCGGGAGCCTGTGGCAGGGCGAGCGGACGCCTGACGTCTACGGCCCCATGTACACCCGCGCCAGCGCCTTCGCCAGCCCCGGCACCGTCTCCAGGCCCGGCACCGCCTCCGGCCTCACCCAGCGGCTCTCCGTGTGCTCCCAGTCCAGCCGCACCCCCTCCGAGTGCTGCAGCTCGAACAGGAACGGGTGCACCGTCCACCGCGTATCGATCGCGTCATCGACGACCGTCAGCGTCTCTCCCTCCGCCAGCAGGCGCACGTCGCCCTCTCCCAACCCCACCTCCTCCTCCATCTCCCGATACGCCTGCTCCAAAGCTCCCACGCCTGCCTCCAGGTAGCCGCTGACCCCCGCCCAGCGCCCCCGGTACGTGCCCACCCGTCCGCTGCGACGTAGCAGCAGCACCTCATCGTGCCCTAAGCCTGTCCTGCCTGCCCGCCGTGGCGGGAGCCCCCTCGAAGGGCCATTCTGGCCCCCCCGACGCAACAGGAAGCACGTCACCACATGCACATCGCGCATTCCGCAGCCAGTATAACCCGCGCTGCTCCCTTGGCCGGAGCGTTGGGGCGCCACCGGGTATAATCGACACTATCCGGAATGCTGGTGGCATAGGACAGGACCGCGATGGAGCAGCGCATGCCGCACGATGAGATCAACGTGGCACGTTCCTCTGAGGGGCATCGGGGACAGCAGAAGGAGGTAGCCGTGCTCAGGGACGATCGATACGCAGCCCTGAGGGCCTTCATCCCTC
>CAYFYG010000397.1:0-7395 GCA_964347225.1 uncultured Dehalococcoidia bacterium
CTCGCACTCCAGCCAAGCGAGGCAACCCTTTAGGATCGGGTTGCCCTTGGGAGTGAGGCCTACGTCCAGGCCCGCCATCTTGTCCTCGTCGCGACCTGAGACGAATCCCAGCTTGGGGATCAGATCGGTCTGATCCTGAGCGAGCAGACATACGCTGAAGCTGCCCTTCTCGATCACCAGCTCATGCGTAAAGTTGGCCTTGTAGAGCACAGATAGGAGGCGCGGACGATCCGGCACGATCGACGCGCCGAGGGTGGATACGGATATCTGAGCGTTGAGGCGATCCGCGCGGCCACAGCCCACAGCCACCAAGGGAGTCCAGAAGTAGCTGAGAACGCCGAAGGCTTCCGGAGAGCCTCCAGGCGGCTCACGGTCTTCGGGCCGAGGCGATTGCGCGTTTCGCATTGGTGGAGGCGTTAGGCAGGAGCTTCCCTGAAGCGGAAGAGGTCCCGCTCCAGGTTCATCGGCGCTTCCACAGTCACGCGCTTCCCGGAACTCTGCATTCGAGGCTTCTCTCTAGTCCGCTATTGTACAATCATATTGCTCTCTATGAGGTGATGGGACATCGTGGACTATCTTAGGCTGGATGAAGTGCCCACGCTGCGGCGGCCCATGTTCATCGCCGCCTTCCGCGGCTGGAACGACGCCGGCGAGGCGGCCACGCTGGCCGTGCGGCAGCTCATTGACGGCTGGTCGGCCCAGTCTTTCGCGGCGATAGATCCGGAGGAGTTCTTCGACTTCACGGTGGCGCGACCGATGATCCGCCTCACGGAGGAAGGGCTGCGCGACCTGCGATGGCCGCGAAATCGCTTCTTCTGGTGCAACCGCGAAGACGCCGATACCGATGTAGTGCTGCTCCTGGGCACGGAGCCCCACCTCAGGTGGCGCGCTTTCGCCGAGACGGTGCGGGACCTCTACCAACGTCTCGACGGCTCGCGATTGGTGACTGTTGGGGCGCTCGTCGCAGCGACGACACACACGCGGCCGCCCCCTGTCACCGGGTTTGCCACAGAGGACGATTTGCAGCGAGAGCTGGAAGCGCTGACGATAGCACGTACGCGCTACGAGGGGCCGACCGGCATCGTTGGCATGATCCATGACGCCTGGCGATGCGCTGACTTGCCGGCGGCCAGTCTCTGGGTCGGCCTGCCTGCCTACCTAGGCAACACTGTGAACCCCAGAGCGGCGCTGGCGCTGCTGGAGGTCCTGGACCGGCTCTTCGGGTTTGGGCTCAATCTCACGCAGCTGGCTGAGACGAGCCGGAGGTTCACGGAGGAGGTCGATCAGGCGCTGGCCAGCAACGAGGAGATGAAGGCCTACTTGACTGACCTGGAGCGGCGCATAGATGCCGGGACCAGCGAGGGGGATGGGTCCGACCTGCCGCCCTCCGGCGAGATCATCAGCGATCTGGAAGACTTCTTGCGTGGGCAGCGGGGAGACGGCTGACCGGCCACGCTGCAGTCTGACAAAGGGCAAACAGGTGAGGGCGCGGATCGCGCTGGCAGCGGAGGCTCAGGCAGGGAGGGACAGCTATCCCCTATCGAGAATGTGCTGTGGCTGCTGGCCAGCGAGCACTCTGATGGCCTGTGGAATGAGGCGACGAGCAAGGTCTCGCCGACGTCCCCCACACAGGACAACAACGAGCCTGCCCCGGCAGAGATCATCGGCCGCCTTCTGCAGCGCCTGGGCCAGCCTTACGTGCGCGCCCGGGGTGAGGCCGATATCGCCATATTCCCCCTGCGTTCCGTCGTAGCCCCAGTTCCAGAAGATGGTCTCCGGCTCGAAGGCCGTCGCCCTGGGCAAGAAGCTCTCTTCGACGAGGCCGAGATATTCGTCGTCGCTGACTTTCAAGGGGACCTGAACATTCGCGTTGTTGTTCTGATGTCGGCTGCTGCCGGAGCAGAAACAAACATACAGAACGTCTGCATCATCCTCGAAGATCTCCCAGGTGCCGTTTCCGTGGTGGGGGTCCGTGTCCACGATGGCCAATCGCCTGGCGCCGAACTGCTGCCGCAACTGTTGAATGGCAATGGCAGCACCGTTGAAGCAGCAACCTCCGCCAAAGGAGTCCTTGCCAGCATGATGGTCCCCATAGCCGGTGAAGACGAAGGCGTTATCTATCTCGCCTCGCCATATCCGCATGGAAGCCGCCACGGTCCCAGATGCAGAAAAGAGGGCACCCTCAAAGGCTCCAATCGCTCTGACGCGCTTAACCATCTCCGGACTATGGACTTGATACAGCCATCGCTCCGGAATAGGCACCAAGTCGCAGGAAGAGGGAGGCTTTGAGGGGTAGAAGGCGTCATGGAAGAACACATTGTCCTTGTCGAGGATGCCATCCAACGCCTGGGGAAAGTCCCGCAGCCTCTCCCCATCCTCGTAGTGAAAGAAGATGCCGGTGCGGTGCATGCCTCATCGACCTCTAGCCACTATCGCCGAAAACGAAATCCCTGATCGCCGAGAAGTACTGCTCGGTCCCCAGAAGCATGACGTCGTTGTGGTCGGCGCGGGGTATGATGACCAGACGCTTTTCCTGCGAACCGATCTCCTTATGCAGCGTGATAGCCTCGCTGAGCGGTATCAGGCTATCGCGTTCGCCGTGGATGATAAGGGCCGGAAGTGTGATGGAACGAATCCGCGCCAAGAGAGCCTTTTCCAGATCTGCTACTCGTTCTGAGGAGAGGCCAAAGAGACGCGCCAGCCTGGCAACACTCGAAGGCCCGCTCTCCACAATCAGCCCGCTGAGGTGTTGCGGATAGTGGAACGCCAGCTCCGCAGCGGAGTGGCTCCCCAGGGACCTGCCCATGAGGAAAAGGCGCTCGCTGCGACCCGGAGAGCGCACGGTTTCCAGGAAGAAGCTGAAGATCGGGTGGGCGTCGGCGGTCATGCTGGAAAACGTGGGCGTGCCGTCGCTGCGACCGTATCCTCGATAGTCCGCCACGAACAGGCCTATGCCTTCGCGGTTGTAGAGTGGAGCGATCCAGTCGTGGTCGCAGGCTACCTCGCCGTTGCCATGGAAGTAGAGGATACATGGGGCGCCAGGGGGAGCGGGATAGAAACGGCACGATATGGATGTCCCCGGCTCGACGGGAACGAGGTAGTCGCTTGCGCCAGCGGGAGGCGGTGTCCAGTCGCGTCTGGGATAGAAGACGAATCGCAGAATCTCCGGCCTGTCTAGAGCCGAGTAGTCAGGCTGATCCGGCAACTAGTTGCTCCCCTCCGGCAAGGTCTTGGCAACTCATCGTCAGGACATCGCGGTGGTTACCATCGGTCTCTGGATCTAGGGCCCTGGTCCGCTCGCGCACGCCGCCCCTCTGTTACGTTTCGTTCTCCGTACATGCCTTACAGGCACTCGAATCATGGTTGCGGCACCGGCCTCTCGAATCCCGCCTAAATCGGTTCGGTCTCCACACCCAGGAGAGCCGCCACTCTCCGAGCGATGGCCAAGCTTGCTGTCAGGCCCGGGGACTCGATGCCTCCCAGATGCACGTAGCCGTCATCGTGCCAGATCAGAAAGTCCCGAGGTGGCTGCCCAGGTCCATACAGCTTTGGTCGGTATCCCACTTGGCCCGGCGCTAGGTCGTCGGCATCGAGGTCCTGCAGATAGGAGCGTGCCGCCTGGAGGAACCGCAAGCGGCCCTCGTCGTCAGACCGGAAGTCCAGTTTGGCCCCCTCTTCCAGCCATTGGGCATCCGGCCCCAGGTGCACGGCTCCGTCGATGTCCAGCGTCAGGTGGATGCCCAGACCTGCCCGGTCAGCGTGGGGCAGGGGATAGACGAGATGGCGAAGGCGCGCGGCCTTGGCGGTGTTGATTATGTCATAGTAGCGACCTTTGTTGACGGTCTGACGGAAGGGCGGATTGGCCGGGCCGCCATCAGGGTCGTAGCCGAGCAAGGCACCCATGCGCTCCGCCGCCAGACCTGCGCTGTTGACCACAGATGCGGCGGTGATGGCCAGTCCATCGCCAGTGGGGCCGCGCATCTTGAGCAGGAAGCCACGATCACGCCGCTGCAGATCCATGACATCATGCTTGAAGGCGATATGCGCTCCGTTGCTGCGGGCGACCTGCAGGTAGGAGCGCATGAGGCCCATCTGGTCGATGACGCCGGAGGAGCCGGAAAGGAGGGCCCCTGCGGCCCGGACGGCGGGCTCGAGAGAGTACACCTCGGAGCGCCCAAGGAGGCGAAGCTCAGGTACACCATTGGCGTCCGCAGCACGGGCGAGCTCATGGAGAGCCGGCACCTCTTCATCCTCTGGCGCTACGATGAGCTTGCCGACGCGCTTCGCCCTCACGCCACGCTTCTCGGTCCAGGTGTAGAGGAGACGATTGCCTTCGACGCAAAGCGTGGTCTTGAGCCAGTCTGGGGGATAGTAGATGCCAGCGTGAATGACCCCGCTGTTGTGCGAGCTGTTCTCCAGCCCATAGCTGGCATGGCGCTCGATGATGGCGACGGACCGCTGCCCTGACAGCATAGCTGCCACCGCCAAGCCCACTGCACCAGCACCGATGACCGCCACGTCTACCTCGGCTTCCGGAGCGCTGGGCGATCTCATCGACCTGCCCTCAGGCGGTCGCTCGAGGGGGAGTGCGGACTACTCCTCGATCTCGGGACCCTCGGTGCCCTCGCGGAACCAGGTGATGGGCCGAAACTCGCGGGGCACGATGCCTTCCTGCCTGAACTTCGGGTAGCCGAGAACCACGGCCGTGACGATTCTCCAGGGATCCCTTATGCCAAGCTTCTCCTTGAGGGGAGCTACGTTGTTGATCACCTGACTGAAACCCACCCAGCAGGCCTTGATGCGCAGGGAGTTGGCCACGAGGTTCATGTTCTGGCCGCAGATACCGATGTTGATTTCGGGGCCGCTGATGGCGCGCTCATCGCCGGCTATCAGGATAACGACGGGAGCGTTCAGGAATACCGGAAGCGCATTCCTGGCGATGGCTCCGAAGCCGCCCAATACGACGCGGGGGTCCCAGCTCCCGGGACGCGGGTCAGCCTCATACATGGGAGCCAGGGTCTTCACCATCTCGTCGTTCTTGTACATCGTGTACAGCATGCTCAACCCTTTATAGACGGCCTGGTTCATCTCATCGATGAGCGCCTTGTTGGTGACGACGATGAACTTCCAGGGCTGACAGTTGCCAGCGCTGGGGGCAAACCGACCTGCCTCCAGCACCCGTCTGACGATGGTTTCCGGCACCGGCTTGTCCTTGAAGTTCCGGACGCTGCGTCGGTTGAATACGGCCCTCTCGATGGCGTTCCACTCATCCAGATTGCCTTCTTCGTCACGCGGCTCGAAAGGCATCTTGACCGGCAACGGATGCGGGTCGGTGGCGTAGAATCCTTCGTCCACGTGGTAGACGTCAGCAATGGAGATGGCATCCGCCGGGCAGGGCACCATGCAGTTGAAGCAGCTGAAGCACTCGTACTGTCCCTTCTGCCGAGGGAAGCCGTCCTCGTCCTCCTCCCATGCCCGGAAAGGGCAGTTGTCGATACACAACCCACACTTGGTGCACTTCTCTCGGTCTACCGTCACGACCCCCATGTGGACGGTTTCTGGACGGAAAATCTGCTTCACGTCTTCCCACGGCATCGTCTGCTCCTCCTCCTATAGACCCCTACGAGCTTCCGCCGGACCAGTAGGGCCGGCCAAGCAGCGGGCCCTCAGCACAGCAGTCTGGCGGGCATGTCAAGACAAACACGGTGGCTCCATACTACCTGCAGGCTCCGTAAGCTGGCAAGGGAGGGGCTCCCGATCCTCGCGGGCCCTGTCGCAGGCGGTTTTCCCTCGTTACAATCAAATCGAACGGAGGGCGAACCTGCGGCCTGGATGAATATCTCGATCATCTCTGTCAACCGGGAGAGGATTCCTGACCCTCTCTTGCCCATCGCCCCGGCCATAGTGGCCGGCGTACTGAGGGAAGCGGGACATGAGGTGCGCGTGCTCGATCTCTGTCACGAGAAGGACGTCGGGGCAGCGATCGTTTCCCACTTGACGGCCTGGCAGCCCGACTTGGTGGGCATCAGCCTACGGCAGCTGGAGAACAACCAGATGATCGGCCACAGGTCGTATCTGGAAGAGACCAAGCAGGTGGTGAAGCAGATCAAGAGTGTGTCCTCCTGCCCCATCGTGCTGGGTGGGGCAGCCTTTTCTCTCTTCCCGGGCGAGCTGCTCCGGTCCCTGGACGTGCCCTACGGCCTGGCGGGGGAAGCAGAGCATTCCGTGACCGCACTGGTGCGCTGCATCGAGACGGGGCGGCCACCTTCTGATGTGCCTGGAGCCTGCTACCAGGCAGGGCAGCGGGTGATAGTCAACGGGCTAGCCAGGGTGCGCAGCTTCAGCGGCTTGCCAAGGCCAGCATACGACCTAGTGGACTGTCGGAAGTACGTCGCCCAGAATGCCGCGCTGCCCATCGAGAGCAAGCGTGGCTGCGCCCTGCGCTGCTCGTTCTGCCCGGAGAACGCGTACAAGGAGGGCCCCCGCCTGAAGCCGCCCACGCTCACTGTGGACGAGATGGAACAGGTGACGAAGGAGGTCGGCACCAACCGCTTGTTCTTCACCGACGGCGTGTTCCACTACCCACCGGAGCACGCGATGGCCCTCTGTGGAGAGATGATCAGGCGCCAGGTAGACGTTCGCTGGCTCGCAGGGGTCAGCCCCGTCGGCTTGTCGCGGAGAATGCTGGAGGCGATGAAAGAGGCGGGCTGCGTCGGCGTAGCCCTGGGCCTAGACGCTGCAACTGACGACATGTTGAAAAGCTACAGGAAGGCCTTCAACCAGAGCGACATCGTACGTGCCCTGACTGACCTGCGGGCTGTGGGCATGCCCTTCGCGATCTACATGCTTTTCGGCGGCCCCGGCGAGACCCTGGACTCCGTTCACCGCTCTCTTGACTTTCTGGACACCCAAGCCCCCGACAAGACTGTTTTCATCAGCATGGGCATTCGCGTCTTCAAGGGAACGGCTTTAGAGAGGACGGCAAGGCGGGAAGGTCTCATCAAGCCCCGCCAGAACGTGCTGTCGTCAACCTACTACCTTTCCAGATCGCTGGACGAGAGCCTGCTGGATAGGCTGGAAGAATACTGCCAGACTCACCCCGGTTGGTTCACGACGGCGAGCCTGATGGCCTCTCTGCCGCGGCGGTAGCCGCTGCGCCCGCCGCGCGCAGACCCGGCTAGTTAGCTGGCAGAGGCAGTGGATTCCGGGCAGCTTCACGCGTACCTGGCGAGGCTGGCCACGAACCACGCGATAGCATGGGCGAGCGGGGGAGCGGGCCGGTCAGCTCTCTCTTCCGCGCTCCCGCTGAATGAGGTCACGGCGGAGGATCTTGCCGGAGGGGGTCTTGGGGACCACCGATAGGTACTCCACCTCGCGGATCTTCTTGTAGGGCGC
>CAYFYG010000398.1:0-1677 GCA_964347225.1 uncultured Dehalococcoidia bacterium
ATCCTCCAGGTGCCCGCGGACTGGCTCATCGCCTGGGGGCGGAAGTCGTCTCTGTGGCCGTTGACCTTCGGCCTAGCCTGCTGCGCTATCGAGATGATCTCCGGTTTCATGGCGAGGCACGACCTAGACCGCTTCGGCATCGTGCCGTGGCCCTCGCCCCGACAGTCGGACGTGATGATCGTGTCCGGCACGGTGACGAAAAAGATGGCGCCGGCTGTCAAGGTACTGTATGAGCAGATGCCCTACCCCAAGTGGGTCATCTCCATGGGGGCCTGCGCCACCAACGGAGGGCCCTATACCTCTTACGACCGCGTACTGCAGGGGGTGGACAAGATCATCCCGGTGGACATTTACGTGCCCGGTTGCCCGCCGCGGCCGGAGGCGCTGATGGATGCCTTCCTGGCCCTCCAGAAGAAGATTGTGGAAGAGCGGGGAAAGACAGGGCGCTAGATATGGCCCAGGAGCTCAGCCAGGAGACCACGGTCACTGAGCCGGCCAGGAGCCCGCTGGCGGACCTCTTCCGGCAAGCTTTGCCCGAGGTCCGTGTGATTGCCGAGGAGAAGGCTATCGATGTGGCCATCACGGTCCGCCGCGAAGACCTGCTCCAGGTGATGCAGGCTGCCAAGGAGGACGGGCGCTTGGCGTTCGACTTCCTACGCTGTCTGTCCGGAGTGGACCATCTGGATGAGCTGGAGGTGGTCTACCACCTGTACTCGTACAAGCTGGGGCACTCGGTGGCCGTGAAGGTTCGCTGTCCCCCAGACGATCCGCACCTGCCCTCGGTCAGCTACCTCTGGCGGGCCGCCAACTGGCATGAGCGGGAGGCGGCGGAGATGTTCGGCTTCGTTTTCGACGGTCACCCGGATCTGCGGCCCTTGCTCACGGAAGAGGAGCTTGGCTACTACCCCCTGCGCAAGACCCACCCCTTGGCCGAGATCGAGGAGTGGCAGGAGGACTACCTGAAGGCCGCCGAGGCCGCTGTGCCCATGGACGAGCGGGCGCGAAAGAAGGAGATGGCACGGAAGAAGGCCGCGATCAGGAAAGTGGCGCGGGAGGAGGCCAGGGCCGAGGGTCTCTCGGCGGAGGAGGAGAAGGCGGCCGTCCAGGCTGCCATCAAGGCCTTCGAGGAGCGAGAAGCGGCTCTCATCAAGAAGGCGCGGGAAGAGGCCCGCGCGCGCGGCGCCTCCCCAGAGGAGGAGCGCCAGGCAGTGGCGGAGGCCCTGAAGGGCCTGGCCACCGAGGAGAAAGGCCGCGACTAGGGGGCTCCATGACTATCGACTACGGCGTCCCCCCAAAGAAAGAGCTAGAGACTATAGACGTCAACGTCAACGTGGGGCCGCAGCACCCGGCCACCCACGGCGTGTTCCGCATGGTCCTCACCGTCGACGGCGAGCAGGTCGTGGACGTGGACCCGGTCATCGGTTACCTGCACCGCGGCGCCGAGAAGTTGTCCGAGAACTGCAACTACCGCCAAGCCATCGGCTTCCAAGACCGCACCGAGTACCTGGGCCAGTTCAACGCCGAACTCTGTTACGTGCTGGCCGTGGAGAAGCTGGCAGGCATCGAGCCGCCAGAGCGAGCCGAGTACATCCGCATCATCATGACGGAACTGAACCGGATTGCCAGCCACCACATGTTCATGGGTGCCTTCGGCTCGGATGTCGGCCTGTTCGGCAC
>CAYFYG010000399.1:0-2585 GCA_964347225.1 uncultured Dehalococcoidia bacterium
TCGAAGGAGAGGCCGGTGGTGGGCTCGTCGAGGATGTAGAGGGTGCGGCCGGTGGCGCGGCGGGAGAGCTCGGTGGAGAGCTTGACGCGCTGGGCCTCGCCGCCGGAGAGGGTGGTCGCGGGCTGGCCCAGCTTTATGTAGCCGAGGCCCACGTCTTGCAGGGTCTGGAGCTTGTTGCGCACCTTGGGGAAGGCGTCGAAGAACTGCAGGGCCCGGTCCACCGTTATGTTCAGCACCTCGGCGATGTTCTTGCCGCGGAAGCTGATCTCGAGCGCCTCGCGGTTGTAGCGGGCGCCGTGGCAGACCTCGCAGGGCACCTCGATGTCGGGGAGGAACTGCATCTCGATCTCGATGTAGCCCTGGCCCTGGCAGGCCTCGCAGCGGCCGCCCTTGACGTTGAAGGAGAAGCGGCCCGGCTTGTAGCCGCGCAGGCGGGCCTCCGGCACGGAGGCGAACAGTTGGCGGATGGGGGTGAAGAGTCCGGTGTAGGTGGCGGGGTTGGAGCGAGGGGTACGGCCGATGGGTGACTGGTCGATGATCACGACCTTGTCCAGGTGCTCCAGGCCGATGATGGCATCGCACTCACCGGGGCGGTCGCGCGCGCCGTGCAGGAGTTGGGCGGCCTTCTTGGAAAGGATCTCGTCCACCAGGGTGGACTTGCCGGAGCCGGAGACGCCGGTGACGCAGATGAACTGGCCCAGCGGTATGGACACGTCGAGCTCCTTGAGGTTGTTCTCGCGGGCTCCCTGGACGAGGACGGCCTTGCCGTTTCCGGGACGGCGAGCGGAAGGGAGCGGTATCTCACGCTGGCCGTTGAGGTACTGGCCGGTGATAGAGTCGGCGCAGGATGCGATATCGTCCTGGGAGCCGGCGACGACGACGTAGCCACCGGCCTCGCCGGCGCCGGGGCCGAGGTCGATGATGTGGTCGGCGGCGCGCATCATCGCCTCGTCGTGCTCCACCACGAGGACGGTGTTCCCGAGGTCGCGGAGCTGCTTGAGGGTGTCGATGAGGCGGGCGTCGTCGGCGGCGTGGAGGCCGATGGACGGCTCGTCACAGACGTAGAGGACGCCCATGAGGGACGAGCCTATCTGGGTGGCGAGACGGATGCGCTGGGCCTCGCCGCTGGCCAGAGTGCCGGTGCGGCGGTTCAGCGTCAGGTAGTCGACGCCGACGTCCCGGAGGAACGAGAGGCGGGAGCGGATCTCCTTGAGCACCTGCTCGGCGATGGTGCGTTCGCGCTGAGTGAGGGGTGATCGCTTGGCCGTCAGGCGCTCCACCCAGTCCAGCGCCTCGACGATGCTCATCTTGGCGACGCGGTGGATGTTCACTTCGTCCACGGTGACGGCCAGGGACTCCGGCTTGAGGCGGGCGCCCTGGCACTCAGGACAGGGGTTCTCCGCCATGTACTTCTCGATCTCCTGGCGGACGTAGTCGGAGTCGGTCTCGCGGTAGCGGCGCTCGAGGTTGGGGATGACGCCCTCGAAGGTGGTGTCCCACTTGTTGTGGTGGCCGCCGGGGCCCTGGTAGTTGAGGGTGATGGTGCCGCCGTCGCCGTAGAGGATAGTATGCAGTTGCTCCTGGGTCAGTTCCCTGACGGGCACGTTGACGGAGAAGCCGTGCTTGCGGGCGACCGCCTCGAGGATGCGCATGTACCAGGTGGCGATGGTGCTGGAGCGGGACCAGGGCTGAACGGCGCCCTCGGCCAAAGTGAGGTTCTTGTTGGCGACCACGAGGTCCGGGTCCAACTCCATCTTGACGCCGAGGCCCGTGCACTTGCGGCAGGCGCCGTGAGGGCTGTTGAAGCTGAAGTTGCGTGGCTCGATCTCACCGAAGGAGAGGCCGCAGTGGACGCAGGCGAAGTGCTCCGAGTACAGTCGCTCCTCGGCGGGTGCCTTCCTCCGGCCTTCGCCCTCGATTGACACGATGAGGAGGCCACCGCCCAGACGCAGCGCCGTCTCCACCGAATCGGTGAGGCGCGTCTTGGCCGAGCCGTCTTCGTCCGGCTTCTCCGTCACCACCCGGTCGACGACGATGTCGATGGAGTGCATCTTGTAGCGGTCCAGACGGATATCTTCGCCCAGGTCGCGGACAACACCGTCTACGCGGACGCGCACGAAGCCGGCCTTGCGAGCGTCCTCGAACGTCTTCTGGTACTCACCCTTGCGGTCGCGGACGACGGGAGCGAGGACCATAAGCCGCTTGCCGGGCGGTAGTGCGAGGATGGAGTCCACGATCTGCTGGACGGTCTGGCGCTCGATGGTGCGGCCACACTGGGGGCAGTGAGGGTGACCGACGCGGGCGAACAGGAGGCGGAGGTAGTCGTAGATCTCGGTCTGGGTGGCGACGGTGGAGCGGGGGTTGCGGGATGCGCCCTTCTGGTCGATAGAGATGGCCGGGGACAGCCCCTCGATGTAGTCGACGTTGGGCTTCTCCATAAGGCCCAGGAACTGGCGGGCGTAAGCGGATAGGGACTCGACGTAGCGGCGCTGGCCCTCGGCGTAGATGGTGTCGAAGGCGAGAGAAGACTTGCCGGAGCCGGAGACGCCGGTGATGACGACGAACTTGTCGCGGGGGATGACGAC
>CAYFYG010000400.1:0-3782 GCA_964347225.1 uncultured Dehalococcoidia bacterium
CGTCGCCGACCACTTGTTGGGGTGCTCCATCAGCGTCGCCGTCGGGCACACGTCGATACAAGCGCCGCAGAAATCACAGTTCGATTCGTGGACCGGCCCATCCATCCCGAACGCGATACGGGTGGAGAAGCCGCGGCCCGCCAGGGTGATCGCCCCGGTGTGCCGGGTCTGGTCGCAGGCGCGCACGCAGCGCGTGCAGATGATGCACATCTGCGGGTCGAACTCCAGGAACGCGTTGCCGTGGTCCGCCTCCGGCTGCTCGCGCTCGTAGTAGGTGCGCTCTTCTCCCTCCCACGGCTCGTACCCCGCCATCTCCAGCATCTCGCACGTCGTCTGCAGCTCGCAGCGGTAGTTCTTCGAGCACGTCACGCAGCGGTGCGTCACCACGTTGTCCCGCAGGCACGTGTCCCCCGGCTTGCACTTCACCACGCGATGGCACGTCAGGCAGCGGTCCGAGTGGTACGACAGGATGAGCGAGAGCACCGTCTGGCGCGTCTTCTTTACCGCATCCGTGTCCGTGCGCACCACCATCCCGTCTGCCACTCTGGAGGTGCACGCGAGCTGCAGCGCCGGCGCCCCTTCCACCTCCACCAGGCAGGTGCGGCACCCGGCGTACGGCGGCAGGCCGTCTAGGTAGCAGAGGTTCGAGATGAACACGCCCGCGTCCTTGATCACCTCCACCAGCGGGGCGCCCTCCGGCGCCTCGATCTCGCGGTCGTTCAGCGTGATCTTGACCACGGCCCTACCTTACGCGGTCTCGTTCCACCGGCAGGCCCATGTGCAGCAGCCTCTCCTCCGGCCGCGGCGCCGTCATGCCGTTCGGGTACGTCCAGTCGTGGCCCCGCAGGTGCTCCTGCGCCATCTCCGTCAGCGCATGCTTGTCCCGGTACAGGCTGTCGAAGTCGTACGTCGCGTCGTCCAGCGGCCCCCCGGCCTGGATTGCCTCGTACGGGCAAGCCTCCGTGCACAGCCCGCAGTACATGCACAGCCGCATGTCGATCTCGTACCGGTCGACGTTGAGCGACCCGTCCGCCCGCGGCGATGTCTGCACCAGGATGCAGCCGTCCGGGCACGCCTGCGCGCAGGTCGAGCAGCCTGTGCACCGCTCCTCGAACCACAGCAGGTTCGTGCGGGCGTTCACCGGTACCGGCCGGATCTCCTCCGGGTACTGGATCGTGAACGGCCGCCGGAACAGGTGACGCATCGTCACCATCATCCCTTTGGCGATCCCGCTTCCGAACAAGTGCCGTTCCCTTCCAGCCGACTCCCCCACCTGAGGCGGGCAGGCTCCGCCCAGGCGGACAGGTTGTGCAGGCCAAATTCTAAGCTGGCGCCTTACTGTATCGCAAGCGATTGGTGAAAGAAATCACGTGATGAGAGCACGACTAAGGGGCCGCCCACACGGGCGGCCCCTCGATGTCCGGTCCGTTTCCGCTCTTACGCCGCCGGCAGCACGAACTCCCCGCCGGCGACCTGGTTCGTGGCCTGCCGCTTCGTCGCCACGCCCTTCGCCTTCCAGAACGCCTCGGCGAACTTGTTCACTTCCTCCAGCAGCTTCTCCGCCGCCTCCATGTCCACGTTCTGCCGCGCCTTCGACGCCAGCTTCATGATCCCGTCCACCAGGTCGTGCAGACCGTCCGGCCGGTTCTCCGCCTTGAAGAAGTCGCCCCAGATGATGCGCACCTCGTGCTTGCACAGCTCCGCGTGCTCCTCCTTCACCGCGATGTAGCGGGACATCGAGTTGATGAAGGCGTCGTGCTCCTTCTTGCCGGCGCCCGGCTCCCCCAGCCCCTCGATGAGCTGGTTCATCCGCACCACCGTGAGGGCCGCGACCTGCGCCAGGTGTGGGTCGTAGATCCCGCACGGGATATCGCAGTGCGCGTGCGCCTCCTCCGCGGGGAAAAGGCGGTTCAACAGTGCCAACGGGCGAGTCAAGGCCATTTGGGCCCTCCTTTCGGCTTAATCACTACACTGTATGATATACGACAGTCGGATTGCCGTGGACTGCCCCCGCCAATCCGTTCGTGGTGCCTGCCCGCCTCTGGCGGGAGCCTGTCCTGAGCTTGCCGAAGGGCTTGTCGAACCACGTGCGGCGTTCCACGTCCCGATTCCTCCGCTCACCCTGAGCCTGTCGAAGGGTGAGCCGATCGAATCGGGTGATAAGGAGAACCCTCCATACATGATGCCACGCAAACTGCTTCGACCGCTCCTGGCTCTGCCGGGCGGCTACCCCCTGGCCGCCTTCCTCTTCGGCAGGCGCGTCATCATCCGTGGCTGGAGCATGTACCCCACCCTCGCCCCCGGCGAGTACGTCCTCTTCGACCGTTTCGCCTACCGCCGCAGCGACCCCTGCCGCGGCGACATCGTCCTCGCTTCCCACCCCTCCAGGCCCAACATGCGTATCGTTAAGCGCCTTGCCGCTCTCCCAGGCGATCGCGTCGCCATCGACGGCGAGCGCTGCTGGGTCAACGATGCCCCCTTCGGCCAGCGTAGACCCGCCGGCCCACCGGAGCCCTCGCCCTCCGCCCGCACCTGGACGCTCGGCGATGACGACTATCTGTTGCTGGGTGACGCCCCCCATGCCAGCACCGACGCCCGCGACTTCGGCCCCGTCACCCGCCGTCTCCTCCTCGCCAGGGCCTGGCTCGTCTACTGGCCCCCCGCCAAGGTGCGGATCTTGACCACGTAGGGCAGGGCCCCAGCCCTGCCCCGTCGAGTCCCACTGAACGGAAGGTCAGGCTTCAGCCTGACTTCGAAGCTTGCCTGCCTTCGCCTTCACGCCTCCCTGCCGGTCAGGCGGAAACGGCGGGAACAGCGACTCCAGCTCCTTCCGGACCGGGTCGCGCTTGGGCAGGTACTTGGAGAAATCGCCGCTGGGCAGCTTCCGCTCCCGCTCGCCCAGCGTGCCGTACTTCTTGATCTTCTGTTGCAGCAGCATCAGCCCCTGCAGCAACGACTCGGGCCGCGGCGGGCACCCCGGCACGTAAACGTCCACCGGCACGATCAGGTTCACCCCTGGCAGCGTGCTGTACCCGTAAGCGAACGGCCCGCCGATCGTGGCGCAGCTCCCCATCGAGATCACCCACCGCGGCTCCGCCATCTGCAGGTAGATCCGCCGCACCGGCACCGACATCTTCCAGGTCACCGTCCCCGCCACGATCATCAGGTCCGCCTGCCGCGGCGACGCCCGGAACACCTCCGCGCCGAAGCGCGCCAGGTCGTACCGCGGGTTCGCCGCCGCGATCATCTCGATCGCGCAGCACGCCAGCCCGAACATCACCGGCCACAGCGATGACCGCCGCGCCCAGCTCACCACCGCGTCGACCGAGGTGATGAGGATGTTCCTCCTGAGCGCCTCCTCGATGTCGCCGTCTTCGCCGATGTTGACCAGTGGTTCGTCCATATCAGGCCTGTCCTGATCCGCCTGAGGCGGACTGTCCTGCCTGCCCGCCTCTGGCGGCAGCCCGCTCGACGGGCTCCGTTTGAGGATTCTATCACAAAGGTTTCTCGGCCGCTGCCTCCCCCTCCCGCCACGCCGGCGACAGCCCCCGCAACCGCGATACGATGTCCGGCAATATCTCCAGCACGTGGTCGATCTCCTCGCCCGTGTTGTCCTTGCCCACGGTCAGGCGCAGGCTGCCTCGCGCCAGATCCAGCGGCACCCCCATCGCCGTCAGCACGTGCGACGGCTCCAGCGAGCCGGACGTGCACGCCGAGCCGCTGGAGGCAGCCACCCCCTCAAGGTCCAGCGCTATCAGGATCGCCTCCCCCTCTATGTACTC
>CAYFYG010000401.1:0-3702 GCA_964347225.1 uncultured Dehalococcoidia bacterium
CGTACTCCAGGTTCTGGCCGCGCGTGGGACCGCGACGGCCGAGGAACGACTCGAAGATGTTCTCGAAGGGCCCACCGCGCCCACGGGTGGCGCGACCGAACAGGTCACCGAGGTCGAAGCTCTGGCTGAACCAAGCCCCTTGAGCGCCGCCAGCCTCACGCGCCCGCTCAAACGCCTCTGCCTGCTCCCACCGCTCCCCGTAGCGGTCGTACTTCCTGCGCTTCTCGGGGTCGGAGAGCACCTCGTAGGCGCGGTTGATCTCCTTGAAGCGCTGCTCGGCCTGCTCGTCGCCGGGGTTGACGTCCGGATGGTGCTTCCGGGCAAGCCGCCGATAGGCTTGCCGGATCTCCTTCTCGGACGAACTGCGGGATACGCCAAGGACATCGTAGAAGCTCTTGCCAGCCATGATTCAATTGTAGACGAGGCGAAGCTGGGTGTCAACCTCCAGATGAGGAATCCTGATAACAGCACTATCAAGACCCTTGACAGCGGGTCCATCGCTTGTTAACATAGTGGTGCAGACAACAAGGTGGGAGCCCCACGAGAGGAGGTATGAAATGAGAGCACTAGTTCGATGGGACCCCTTCCGCGAGATGTCCGCCATGCGCCGCGTCATGGACCGGGTATTCGACGAAAGCCGGACACCAACCATCTGGCGCGAGCGCGCGCGACCTATCCCTGTCGATCTGTACGAGACGGACGACTCGGTAGTGGCCAAGGCGGCCCTCCCCGGAGTGGACCCCGACGACGTCGAAATTTCCGTCAACGACGACCTTCTGACGATCAAGGGCGAGACCAAGCATGAGGAGAAGGAGGAGCGCGAGCACTTCCTGCGCCGCGAGCTCAGCTACGGCGCCTTCGGCCGCACTCTGCCCCTTCCCGCCAGTGTCGACGTCGAGAAGGCGACAGCCGAGTATGAAGGCGGCGTCCTCACCATCACTCTGCCCAAGGTCGAGGGCAGCCGCACCAAGACCATCAAGATTCACTCCAAGTAGGCGATAGCAGACACGGAGGATGGGTCCTCCCACCAAAGACGAGAGCCGGGTCCGACAGGCCCGGCTCTTCCCTTTTCTCCGTTGCGTCCGCGTCTAGGCGGCGATCACCTTGCCCAGCTCCACCTGGTTCAGCGCCCGGTCCAGGTTTCGCGCGGTGTGGATCAGGGCGATGTGGGTGAACGCCTGCGGGTAATTGCCCAGCAACTCCCCTGTGCCGGGCTCCACCATCTCCGAGCACAGGCCCACGTGGTTGCCCAGGCCGGCCACGCGCTCGAATATTGCCCGCGCCTCATCCACGCGCCCGGCGGTGATCAGAGAGCCGGCCAGCCACAGGCTGCACATCGTGAACGCCCCTTCGTCGCCGCCGACACCGTCATCGGTCTGCGAGGGCAGATAGCGGTAGACGAGGCTGTCCTGGGCCAGTTCCTTCTGCACAGCCTCAATGGTGGCCGCCGTCCGCGGATCATCCGCGGGCAGGAAGCCGACCATGGGGATGAACAGGGTGCTGGCGTCCAGGTTGTCCACTCCGTAGGCCTGAACGAAGCAGCCGCGTTTCTTGCTCCAGCTCTTCTCCAGGATATCGGCGCGGATAGCCTCGCGGGCGCGACGCCAGCGGTCGAAGTCCACCGGCTTCTTGAGCGCCCGCGCCAGGCGTAGGCCACGGTCGACAGCCACCCAGGCCATGAGCTTGGAGTAGGTGAAGTGCTTGGGCTCCGAGCGGATCTCCCATATGCCGTTGTCCGGCTTCTGCCAGTGGCGCAACGCCGACTCCACCATCACCTCCGCCAGCGCCCACAAGGAGTCGTCGACGATGCCCCCTGCCCGGAGATAGGAATCGAAGGAGAGCAGCACCTCGCCGTAGACGTCGAGCTGGAACTGGTGAAAGGCACCGTTGCCGACGCGCACCGGGGCGGAGCCGCGGTAGCCCTCCAGATGGCCGAGCACCTCCTCGCTCATGTCGTGAGGGTTCTCACAGCCGATCTCGTACAGGGAATGGATGTCCTCGCCCTTGCCGAGACGAAGGGCCTGGTCGGACAGCCACTCGATGAATGGGCGAGTGTAGTCCGTGTGGCTGAGGCGGTTGAAGGTGTCCAGGGTGAAGGCGGCATCGCGCAACCAGCAGAAGCGATAGTCCCAGTTACGAGCGCCACCGATCTGCTCCGGGAGGGAGGTGGTGGCGGCGGCGCAGACCGCGCCAGTGGGCACGTATAGGAGCAGGTGGAGGGCGAGCATGGAGCGCTTGACGAGTTGCTCCCACCGTCCGGTGTAGCGCCAGTCGTGGGCGACGAAGCGCCAGAAGGCCTGGGTGCGGCCCAAGCGGCCGTAGACGTCGTACTCTTCAGGCGGGGGCGGGGAGCCGTCGTTCCAGCGCAGGACGAAGGCCGCCCACTGGCCCTGGCGGAGGGTGAAGCGGGCGCGGGCGCCGCCTTTGGCGGGCTTGAGGGGCACGCTGGCGGTCATGCCCAGGCAGTCGCTGTTGAGGCGGGCCACGGCGGACCGCCCGTTGACGGCGATGTCCGTGGGCGAGCGGCCGTAGTCGAGGCGGGGCTTGAACTCGACCTGCATCTGGACGGAACCGCTTTGGCAGCGAACCATGCGCACGAGGTCATGATCGCAGTGGGTGATCTCGTCGGCGATGGGCATGAAGTCGGTGAGGGTGGCGAGGCCGCTGTCAGTGCGGAACTCGGCCTGGAGGACGTTGGTGTCGGGCTGGTAGGAGTGATCGGACTGGAAGTCGCCGACGGGTCGGATGCGGAAGTAGCCGCCGTTGGGATCGTCGACGAGGGCGGCGAAGACGCTGGGGGAGTCGAAGCGGGGGAAGCAGAGCCAGTCGATGGAGCCGTCAGCGCTGACGAGCGCGGCGGAGTGCATGTCGCCGATGACGCCGTATTCACCTATGCGCCGGTAAGTCATCCCAGACCCTCGGGCAGGGTTCGATCCGCTACAGACTAATATAGACAACGCAAATGGCAAAGGGAAGTTATGCCCAGTGAAAGGAAAGTAAAAAGTAAAGTGGGCGGCAGCTTCCCATTCAATCAAGGGGTTTGGCGTATCTAGGGATCGATGGAGGGGGCGGGGCCAGGTTGGGAATCCGATTGATCGGGGGTGAAGTTTTTCGCTTGGGGTCGGCCGGGGTATCCGGGGGAGGGTTCGTCGGCGCCGGTTTTTTCGATTGAGCGACGTTCATCGATAGGGGGCGGAGGGTTCAATCGAGCGTTTCGTATCTGGAGGGCGCGCTGGAGGACGCCGGTGAGGAGGAGGGCGGCGACCTCTTCGGCGCGGCGCTCCTTGAGCTGGTGGCGTTGGGCGAGGTTGAGGAGGGCGTTGCGGGTCTGGGGGAGGGAGGCGAGGAGGGCGCCGAGTTGGGCGAACTGGGCGGAGCGGCGGCCGTGCTTGAGGGCGTTGAGGTTGCCTTTGGGGGCACCGGCGCCGGGGCGCCGGCCGCCGCGCTTCTTCTTGGGGGCGGGTTGGTCTTCCTCGGGATCGGTAAGGACGGGCATGGGTGACCTCCTTCAGGGTGAGGGTAGGGGTTAGGGGCGAGAGGTGGGAGGGGGATATGGCAGGTGCAACAATGGATCAAGGAAGCCATGCAGGAATAGCGAGGGAGGGGGGGTTGACAACGCGACGCTCGCGGACTATCATGCAGTCGCCGTGTGGCAAATACTGCGTCTATTCTGCAAATGAGGAGTATTATGGCACAAATGGC
>CAYFYG010000402.1:0-1747 GCA_964347225.1 uncultured Dehalococcoidia bacterium
GCGTTGGTGCGGTACATGACGGCGAAGCCGCGAAGGGGCAGCTTCTCGGCCTTGGCCAGGCGCTGCACCTCCTCGGCGACGAAGGCGGCCTCATCCTCCTCGTCGTAGGCCTCGTGGACGACGATGGGGGAGCCGGCGTCGTTGTCCGTCCAGAGGTTCTTCTCCTTGCGCTGCTTGTTGACGGCGATGACGCCGTGGGCGGAGTCGAGGATGGCCTGGGTGGAGCGGTAGTTCTGGTCGAGGATGACGACGGTGGCATCGGGGAAGTCGTGCTCGAAGTTGAGGATGTTGCGGATGTCGGCGGCGCGCCAAGTATAGATGGACTGGTCGGGGTCGCCGACAACGCAGATGTTGCGGTGGCCGCTGGCCCACTGCTTGGCCAGGACGTACTGGGCGATGTTGGTGTCCTGGAACTCGTCGATGTGGACGTGGAGGTAGCGCTTGGCGTACTTCTCCAGCACCTCCTGTCGCTCCTGGAACAGCTCCACGGTCTTGTTGAGAAGGTCATCGAAGTCGAGGGCGGAGTTCTGCTCCAGGAGCTCCTGATAGCGGACGAAGACGCGGGAGGTGACCTCCTGGAAGTAGTCGGCGACGAGGGCTGCGAACTGGCGGGGGCCCTGGAGCTCGCTCTTGGCGCGGGAGATGGCGGCGAGGACGGCGCGAGGGGCGATGCGGTGGGCGTCCAGGGTCAGGTCTTTCATCACCTGCTTGACGGCAGCGATCTGGTCGGCGTCGTCGTAAATGGCGAAGGTGCGGGGGACGCCGATCTGCTCGCCATCGATGCGGAGGGTGCGGGCGCAGACGGCATGGAAGGTGCCGAGGGTGATGTCCTCGGCGCGCTCGCGGCCGACGAGGGCGAAGATGCGGTCGCGCATCTCGCGGGCGGCCTTGTTGGTGAAGGTGACGGCGAGGATGCGGCGGGGGTGGACGCGGTGCTCCGCGATGAGGTAGGCGACGCGGTGGGCGATGACGCGGGTCTTGCCGGAGCCGGGCCCGGCGAGGATGAGGAGTGGACCCTCCGTACGCTCTACGGCCTCACGCTGGCGCGGGTTGAGGGGGGCGAGGATGGGGGAAGCCGCGGGGGTGGTCATGCCACCCGAATGATACAGGTGTTCGGCTCAGCGGGGCAATCGGGGACTGACCACGAAACCGGCAAACCAACAAACCTACCTTGCCGAGGCTTATGGGCTCAGTGGTCTTCTGGCCCGCCTGCCCGAGAGGCTCAGGATGAGCGGAGGGCCAGCGGACACTCGCTGCAATGGGGCAGGAGTTTCGCGGCGCTGACATCGGTTATGTCGAGGGCAGCGAGGCGGAGGAGGCGGACGGTCGTCCACAGGGGCAGGCCCACCACGTTGCAGTAGCACCCGTCCCAACGGGCAACGGGGGCAAGCCGCTCGTCCTGGATGGCGTAGGCCCCCGCCTTGTCGAAGGGATCGCCGCTGGCGATGGAGGCGGCGATCTCGGCGTCGGTGTAGCGGCGCATCGTGACGTGGGTGACAGCATGGCCCACGAGAGGCCTGCGCCGGCCGGGGCCCAGGACCGCGACGGCCGTGACGACGCGGTGGACGCGCCCGCCCAGGCGCTTGAGGGTCGCCTCCGCCTCGGCGGCGTCGCCGGGCTTGCCGAGGAGGACGCCACGGTGAGCGACGACGGTGTCGGCGGCCAGGACAGTCGCATCGGGGCGGTCCGCGGAGACGGCGCGGGCCTTGATGGCGGCCAGGCGTCGGGCCACGCGCTCCGGCCGGCC
>CAYFYG010000403.1:0-7278 GCA_964347225.1 uncultured Dehalococcoidia bacterium
GGCGGGAGGCCGTGCCCGCCAGCAGGCGCTGCGCTACCTGCGCCGCTGGCGCTACGTCAAGCCATCGCTTGACGGCCGCGCCCTGCTGGCCATGGGCGCCCGCGAGGGGCCGAAGCTAGGTCAGGTGCTGCAACGCCTGAGAACTGCTAGGCTGGACGGGGAAGTACGCTCCCGTCGAGACGAAGAGAGGATGGCCCACGCCCTCCTCAGGCTGGACGCGAAAGGGAGCGGATGACCGGGACTGCCGAGGCCACCTGCACGGTCTGTGGCGACGCCATCCAAGAGTCCGATTCCGCCGCCTGTACCGGCTGCGACCAGCGCTTCCACCTGAATCTGCGCAACGACATGGAGGGGAAGGATTGCGGCGATGTCTGGATCGATGAGGAGTTCCTGTCCCTGCGCTTTGCCTGCTTCAACTGCCTCGGCGGCCAGCCTGCGGCCACGAGCGACGGCGAGCCCCGTGTGGGGGAGCGGCACTAGCCCTCCGCGAACCGCTGCAGCAGCGCCGCCACATACCCTCGCCCCTAGACGGAAGTCCTCGATACGCATGTTCTAGTCCTGGGCGCGGACGCGCACCCCGGCATAGCCGCCGCCGATGGCGCCAACTTCACCGCTGAGGCTGATTGCCAGACGAGCGAGAGCGCTGTCGCGCTGGGCCTCGTTCATGCACTCGAGAGGCTTCTTGGTCGCGTCGTGCCGGGGGCCAGCACGGCGAGGCCCTTTTCCGCGGGGGGGCTGGGCCGCTTGCGGCCTATGGCAGCGTGGGTTCATGGGACGTCTGGTCCAGCCAGGCCGCGGTGAGCGCCGGCAGCTCGCGCAGGGGCGCCTCGCGCATCTGGCACGGCGGCAGGGAATCCAAAAAGGCGGCGCCGTAGGCCTTGCTTATGATCCGCCGATCCAGCACCGCCACCACGCCGCGGTCGCTCTTGCTGCGAATGAGGCGACCGAACCCCTGCTTGAAGCGCAGCGCGGCCTGAGGCACGGCGTACTGGCCAAACGGGTCCTCGTACTGGCTGGCGCGGGCGGCGAACACCGGCTCCGTGGGTACGCTGAAGGGCAGGCGGGCGATGACAAGAAGCGACAGCGCCTCGCCGACGATGTCCACGCCCTCCCAGAAGCTGGCCGTCCCCAGGACGACAGTCGCGGGGTCCGCTTTCAGCGCCTGCACGAGCTGTCGCGGCGAGCCATCGATCCCCTGGGCGAGAACGCGGATGCCATCGCCTTGGAGCGGCCCTGAGGCGAGGGCGTAGACGGTGCGCAGAGCAGAATGGGAGGTGAAGAGGACGAGAGCGCGGCCCCCGGAGGCGCGCGCCAGGTCGACCAGGGCGCGCGAGAAAGAATCGGTGTAGTCGGGCCGGTCGGGCTCGGGCATGTCAGTGGGCACCAGCAGCAGCGCCGCCCGCCGGTAGTCGAAGGGCGAGTCGAGGAGCAGTTCGTCGGCGTCCTCCAGCCCCAGCCGTTCCCGCATGTAGTCGAAGCTGCTCTGGACGGCCAGGGTAGCGCCGGTGAGAACCACGGAGCGTCGCCCCTCGTACAGGCGCTGGCACAGCGTCTCGTCCACACGGAGGGGCGCGGACGCCACCAGCGGTGAGCCATCGCGGCGGCCCAACTCCAGCCAGACTATCTGCTGCGGGTCATCCAGCTCGATGGCTGCGGCCAGGCCGTCGCAGACGTCCCTCGTCTCTTGGGCCAGACCCCCCACCTCAGCTAGGACCAGCTCTAGGTTGACGATGCTCGGTTCCCCGCTGCCGGCCAGCGCCTGCGCCAGGTCCTCCAGCAGCACGCTGAGATCGCGCAGAAGGAGGCGCAGGTTCTCCCAGGCGATCTCCACGCGCGACCAGTCGGGCTGCACCCGCATGGCGCGGTTGATGAGGAGGGGCTGCTGCCCGACGCTGGCGTCCCCTGAGGCGTGCTGCTGGAGGAAGGCACCCAGCTGCGAGGACATCTCCGCGACCCGGGGGCGGGCAGCGACGGCGGCGCCGGCGATCGCCTCGGCAATGCTGGTCAGGCCGACGCCGGGGCCGAGAGCGGCGGTGCTGCCGTGGAGGGTGACCGCTAGGTCCCGCCGCAGAGCCTCGCTGCGATCCAGAAGGTCGACCAATTCCCGCTCCCCGGCAGCGAAGCCGAACTGGCGGGTAGCCTCCTCCTCCAAGTGGTGCGCCTCGTCAACGATCAGGTGGTCGTACGGTGGTAGGACGCGTCCCCCATGAGCGATGTCGGAGAGGAGAAGGGCGTGGTTCACTGTCACCAGGTGAGCCGCCTCGGCCCGCTGGCGGGCCCGCTGGAGGAAGCAAGTCCCCTCGACCACGAAGGGGCTGTTGTCAGCATTGCAGTCGACACCTTCAGCGCACAGGCGATGCCACAGGGCCTCCTCGCCCGGCGAGAAGCGCATCTCAGAGCGGTCACCGCTTTCGGTCGCGGTGAGCCAGATGAGGATGCGGGAGGCGATGCGGGCCTCGTCATCGGTGAGGTTTAGGCTGGCGCGCAGAGCCTGGAAGCGACGCAGGCAGAGGTAGTTGCGGCGTCCCTTGAGCTGGCAGGCCACGATATCGCCATTAGTGGGCAGGAGGGCCTGCAGGGCTGGGATGTCCTTGCCCATGAGCTGGTCCTGGAGGTTGATTGTGGCCGTGGAGACGACCACGCGGCTGCCGTTCGCTCGGGCGTGGAGGGCAGCAGGTGCCAGATAGGCAAGTGACTTGCCGATACCGGTGCCAGCCTCCAGCAGCAGACGATGCCCCTCATTCAGAGCCTGGGCGACAGCGCGCAGGGCAGCCTGCTGCTGAGGCCGCTCTTCGAACTCGGGGAGCACGTCGGGACGGCCGCGGGCGGAGGCGAGGACGGCCAGGGCCTCCTGCAGATCTACCGGCCGCTGGGGATCGGCCGCCCGGAGAGGGTCCGGGAGAGCGGGGCGACGTAGAGTGAAGCTCCGGCCCATAGCGTCCCCGCCGGCGATATCCTCCCAGACCTCGCGGAAGAAACCGCGCCAGGGCCAGGTGGTTGGCGCGAGCCATGCGGCGACTTGAGAGAGGACATCGGCGGGGAGGGCGGCCGCTCGGCCCATCAGTGCAAGTAGCACTTTGCGGGACGTCTCGGCGTCGGCGAGGGCCCGGTGATGCACCGGCATCTCGATCTCGAAGTGGCGCGCGAGGGCCGCGAGTCCGTATTCAGCCAGGCCGGGCAAGAGGAGCGCCGCCAGATCATGCGTGTCGTACATCTCCTCGCCGTGACGAATGCCCTTCGCGTCCAGCATGGGCCCGTCGAAGCCGATGACGTTGCTGCCGACGAGCACACACCCTTGGATAAACCCCTCCACGTCCGCCGCCACGATCTCCAGAGGGGAAGCGTCCTGGACATCTGTCGGCCGGATGCCGGTCAGTGCCTGGATGCGGTCCGGTATCGCCTGGCGGGGGTTAACGAACGTGGAGAAGCGATCCAGAACGGTGTCGCGCGTGAACTTGACGGCGCCGATCTCGATGATGGCATCGGACTGCGGATCGAGACCGGTGGTCTCCAGGTCCAGGGCGGCGAAGATCCGGCTCAAACTGTCGTCATTGTAGCATCGGTGGCAGCCATGGGCTAGAACGGATGCTCGAAATCTTCGGGCGCTACCTGGCAGGGAGCGGCTGCTCGGCAAAGGGGCGCAGCTCCCCCATGTTCAGACCCTCGCAGGCCTGGTAGCGGGCGCCGCGCAGCGCACGCAGCATGTGCGCCTGATCGCGCAGTTCCTCCTCAAACGCCGTCACGAAGCAGCCCACGCCCTGGGTGGAGTGACAATCGCTAGCCCCGATGCCGCGTTTTCCGAGAACGCGAGCCACGCGCAGGGCGAACTGGTTCTCCAACGGAGTACAGCCGCCGTTGGCCACCTCCAGCTCGTCCGCCAGCCGCAACACGGTGATCCGCTCGGCGGCCTCCTCGGGGGTCATGTCGAAGGGGGGACGGCCGTCGCGGCGAAAGTGGACGGGATCGAAGAAGTGGCGGAACGGGTGGGCCACGATCATCAAGCCGCCAACGTCGTCCACGACCCGCCGCAGCTCCGTGGCCTTGCGGATGCCCGGCAGATAGGAGTCGAGGCCGATGACGATCATGTGGCCCATGTCGGTGGACACTTCCATGCCGCGGGAGACGAACAGACCGCTTTGCTCGCGGAACTTATTGATCTGGCGCCCTCCCCACACCCGGTCGTGCTCGCAGATGTTGACGCCAGTGAGACCAATGCGCCGCGCGACTCCTATGAGTTGGTCAGGGGTGAGAGAGGAATCAGAGGCGCCACGCACGGTGTGCACGTGCATGTCGACGATGGTGCCGGGCATAGAATTCGACAAACCGTTCCGTGAACGTGAAGCCTGTCCTCATCCTAACCTGCGGGGGCGGTCAGCCTCAAGCGGCTATCTGTCAACGCATGGGGAAGCGGACTAGTGGATGAACCATGATGTGCACTCGCGTCCGTCGACTCGCCCGCAATCCGTTGAGAGACTAAAGGCCCAGCTCCGCCAGGTGCGGCATCCCCCAGCCGAACATCCCGGCGAAGGCCAGCGCCGTCAGGAGCACCCGCCAGGGCAGGCACTGCCAGGCGTAGTAAACGACGGCCAGGAAGGTGACGGTGGCTATCAGAACGGCCAGGGTGAAGGTCCAGTTGGGGCTACCCAGGCCACCGCCGGCCAGGTTGAGTCGTGCTGCCCGATACATGAATCCCAGGAGCAACCCCACCAGAGTCCACACCAGGAAAGCCAGAAGGGAGATGGGGACCGCAAGCTGCGCAGCGCCGATGTTGGGAGCGATCGCCTTGGTCAGATATGGCACCCGACTTCGAGCCTCGATGACCATGACGGCGGCCACTGCAGTAAACAGTAGGGAGAAGGCATAACCGATCACGAAGCCGGAGAAGACCTCGGCCATCGCCTACCTCTCGATGATCTGCGCTTCCGCCGCGGTCAGGGTACGCACCAACAACGCGTTCCCTCCAGGTTGGCGAAGGCGATCGTGCGTGGCCCGCGCGTCGTCCTCGTCCGAGCCCAGGGAGAACAGTGAGGGACCGGAGCCAGCCACGTGCACCCGTCGGGCGCCCGCCGCCAGGAGGGCATCGCGATACGTACGTAGCCCCTGAAAGACCTCATAGGCGGCGCGTTCGAAGGCGTTGTGCAGGAGCCCATCAGTGATGGGAAGGCCTCGCTGGAGGCGGCGCTGGAGAGCCTCCGCTCGCTCACCGTCACTGAAGTCGGCTGGCCTCAGCGCATCATACATCCGCCTCGTCTTTTCGGGCAGGCGGAAAGGGGGCACTAGCAGCACGAGCCACACAGGGGCCACATCCGGCAAAGGAGTGACACGCTCGCCGCGCCCCTCGGCCAGGGCGGTACCGCCGTGAATAAAGAACGCCACGTCGGAGCCGACCTCGGCCGCCATTTCCACCAACTGGGCATCTCCGCAGCCCAGGCGCCACAGTGCGTTGAGACCACGCAGGGCGGCCGCTGCATCGGAGCTGCCGCCGCCCAAGCCGGCGGCCACCGGGACGTGCTTGCTGAGGCGGATGTGGGCTCCCCTGCTACCCCCCTCAAGGAGAGCGGCGGCCCGCAGGACGAGGTTGTCCTGGGAGGGCCGATCCTCCCCTTCCACTTCCAGCATGAGCCGATCGGCGGCGGTGAACTCCACGGCGTCGCACGGGCCCACCGTCTGCATGAGGCTGCGCACCTCGTGGTAGCCGTCGTCCCGCCGGCCCAGCACCTCGAGCGTCCAGTTGATCTTGGCGGGGGCGCAGAGGCGCATGGCGGGCTACCGCGTGACGGCAGCGGTCACACGTCGATAGACACCGTAGAGGGCAGCCCACTCGTCCAGGGTGAGGGTCTGAGCGCGGCGGATCGAGTCGAGGCCAGCCTCAACCAGCATCGCCTCGGCTTCAATGGGACGGCACCTCAGACCGATGGCCAGGGCGTTGCGAAGGTGCTTGCGGGGAGCGGCAAAACCGGCCTGCACGAGCCGGAAGAACGCCGCCCGATCGACGACCTCCACGGCAGTGCCGGCGAGGGTGTCCAGGCGAAGGAGAGTCGACATCACCTTGGGTGGAGGACGGAAAGCCTGGGGTGGGATGTCGAACAGGATCTGCGGCTCGGCGTAGTATCGGGTCTCCACGCTGAGGAAGGACATACGGCCGGGCCCGGCAGCCATGTTGCGGGCCACCTCCGACTGCAGGGTGACCAGGAGCCAGCGCGGCTGGGTGCGGCCAGCCAGGAAGTGCCGGACGATGGCCGAGCCGATGGAGTACGGCAGATTACCGACCACGATGTAGGGCAGCGTGCCGCCGCCCCGTAACAACATATCCTCGGGGGCCAGGGCAAGGACATCCGATTCCAGCACCGACACGTTGTCGCGGCCATGGAACCGGTCCCGCAGGGCGGCCGCGGGATCGGGATCGACCTCGACGGCGATGAGGCGGGAGGCGCGCCGCGCTAGGAGCGCCGTGAGCAGGCCACTGCCAGCTCCTACCTCGACCACGGTGTCGTCAGCGGTGAAATCAGCCGCCCTGGCGATGCGAGCGAGGATGCGGCGGTCGATCAGCCAGTGTTGACCCAACGCTCTCCGGCGCCTGTACGGTCCCCTCACGAGGCCATCATACGCCACGTGTTCCACCGAGGGCACGCCTGCTTCGCTGGGCAGTTCAGTTAAGGATGCAGATCTCGAGCCAGCCGCTGCGCCAGTCCTTGACATCGTTGGCCCCGTAGCCGAGGTCAATGATGTTGCCGATAACGGCCCCACCGGTGTCCTCCGCCACGCCGTAGCCATAGCCGGGAATGTACATGCGCGTTCCGAGAGGGATGACGCTGGGATCCACAGCCACCGTGCCCTTGCGCACGGTGGTGCCGGTGGCCGTCCTGCCTGACCCGCCCGCGCTGGCAGCGGTGTACCATGTCGCCCAGACGGTCAGGGTACGGGCGCACTGCAACTCGCCGTCCGGCGCGCCAGCCGGGGCGGCGACGGTAGTATCGGCGGCAGGAATTGGCGGTGCCACGGCAGTCGGCTCGGGAGGCGGTGGTGGCGCGACGGCGGGAGGGGGCGGCAACGCTGGCACGGCGCCAGGCAGAAGGAGCACCGTCCCTTCAATGACGGTGGCGGCCGACGTGATGTTGTTAGGAACGAAGTTGAGGATGCTCTGCATGTCTATCTCGTAAAAGGAGGCGATGCCAGAAAGGGTATCACCCAACTTCACCTTGTAGATGAGGCCGTTGACACTCGGGACCTGCAGTTCCTGACCCACGAGGAGGAAGTCCGGGTCCTCGTGAAGATCGG
>CAYFYG010000404.1:0-4494 GCA_964347225.1 uncultured Dehalococcoidia bacterium
GGGAGGGTGTGGTATCGATACATGAGCAGCGCGCGCGCCGCCTCGGGCCATGTGAACGTGTAAAAGGGGAGCAGGAAGATCTCGGTATCCCAGAACACGTGCCCCATATAGGCGTCGCCTGTCAGCGCCCGTGCAGGAATGGAGACCCGTTCGTCCTGCGGATTCGCCGCGGCGATCAGATGATACAGCGCAAACCGCATCGCCTCCTGCGCCGCCGGCTCGCCTTCGATGACCACATCGCTGGCAGCCCATCGCCTTCCCCACGCGCGGGCATGCCCACCCAGAAGAGCTGGCACATCGCTGGCTCGGGGCCATCGCCAGGCGGCCCTGGCCTCCCGTTCAAGATTGCTGTTTCTGTCTTCTCGAGCCACGGCAATCACTTGGCAGTGCAGCGCCTGCTGTCGTGGTCTCATCTGCCACTCCCATCGACGCCCCATGCCGTCACCGAAGCCGCGGTCTGGCCACGATCGGCCCGCATCGTGGAGTGCACATGAAGTGGCGACGGCGAGTCGTCGCCCGGAAGCGGGTGTCTGCCACAATGTGAGTTCACCGTCTCTCTCGACAAAGACGAGGTCTTCAGTGGTGCCAGTGAGTTGACACTCCAGGGTCAGTTGGGCGGGCTGATCGACTTCGATGAGGGCGAAATGACCGGCCAGTGAGCGATTGACCAGCGATGCGAACCGTGCGGTGCGAAGACGCAGCACTTTGCCGGAGGGCAGCCGCTGACGCCAATCCCTCTCCAGAAGGCCGCAGCATAGGTGAAGGGCACGACAGTGGCTCAGTGTCTCGCCAGCGTCGAGCGCAGCCTTCTCGCCATCCACGACGACATGCAAGCGAAGCCAATCAGGGCCCGAAATGAGCCTGGGGCCTACTTGGTCCTTGGCGGACGTGTCAAAGAAGCCGGCCACATAGGTCCGGGGGGCCGAAGCATCGGTGGGCTGCTCGATGGAGGCACGGAGGCCGAGGAACCCGTTGCTGACAGCGAGCCGTGACTCTACGCCCCGTTCGCGGACTGACTCGTAGCCTTCTTCTCGCAAGACCCAGGTCGAATCCTCATGAGCGGCCAGAACTTTCGCGGCCCACTCTACGAGCGATTCACCACGAGTGCCGCGTGTTGACCGCGGCGAAGTCGCGAGACCGTGACCTGGGCAGACCCTTTCCGGTGATCCCATGAGGTATTACCCCTCGAGGCCCATCTGCCGCGAAGGGTGCCTGCCGTGGCGTGAAAGGCCTTCAGCGCTTTGCCTCGTCTGATTTCGAGCGAATGAACTATAGATGATTCGCTTGGGCCATGCGCAGGCTTGTGAATACCAGCACCGGGTAGTCGCTCGACAGGGCCGAATCACGATGTCAGGATCAGGTTGGAATTCTCCAGAAGCAGCAACTCAGCCTTGCCTACCCTGGAGTAGGGCACTCTGTCGAGGATTCGTCATGGGGCTATGATACGCGTGGCCCCTTGGAAACAGCAACGCACAGACGGGTCACCAAGATGCTCTGGGGATCGAGGGCCCTGCAGGCCTGCTCCACCTGAGACTTCTGATCCACACTCTCCACGAGTCCATCCAGGATCAACTGGCGTCCCGACATTGTGAGGCGGAGCCGGTCAGTGCCGCCGGCGCTCGCCGCCTGGAACTGATGGAGAAGCTCCAACTCCTGGACGAGGGGGCTGAGAGACATATCAACAAGGCGCAAGGGTCTCACAATCGTCCCTCCGACGCGACTGCGGCGTCTGCGGTCTCCCCATTCTTGGTGTAGAACGTCGGCACCGGTGCCCTCCCAGGAAGAATTGCGGGAGCACCCACGATCTCGCGGTACAGCCGCAGGTAGCCCTCAACCATCACTGGCACGTCAAAGTTGGCCTCGACGTGCTGGCGACAGCGGACCGGCTCTATCATGTCGATCCTGCTGAGCGCCTCAACCATCGACTCAACATCGTGCACCAAGAAGCCGGTCTCCCCATCCACGATGAGCTCCGGTGCCGCGCCCCGCGTGAAGGCGATCACGGGTGTGCCACAGGCCATCGCCTCCACCATCACGAGCCCGAACGGCTCCTCCCAGCAGATGGGCACCAGCGCGCAGGCAGCCTTGACGTAGAGCTCCCTCTTGGCGCGATGGTCGGCTTCTCCAACGAACACCACGTCCCGTCCGTCTACCAGAGGCTCAACCATAGCCTCGTAATACTCGCGGTCGACGCGGTCGACCTTGCCGGCGATGATGAGCTTGCGGCCGATGCGGCGGGCGGCTTCGATCGCCAGGTGAGTGCCCTTCTCTGGCGCTACTCTGTTCAGGCAGAGTAGATAGTCGTCCTTCATGTCGCTGAACGGAAAGCTGGCTACGTCTATGGCGTTATACACCGCGCCCGCGTAGCGGGGCCTCTCCAGGAGCGGCACCGTCTTCAGCTGGGCGCGGCTGACGGTGTTGTAGTAGCCACCATAGTGCTCCCAGACGATCTGCGTATCCGGTGTGATAAGGCAGTGCATGGTGGTCAGCATTGGCGTACCTGTGAAACCAGCCAGGGCTATCACCGGCTCGCCCGCGTGGTTGTGGATGATGTCGAACTCGCTGGCGGCGGCGATAGCTTCGGCCGCGTGCACCCAGTCGTAAGGTGTCCCATCCTTGATGCCGTCGGCGGTGCGCAGGCTTTTCGGATAGACCGAACGCAGTGCAGCCAGGGTCAACGAATCCCCCGACGCGCAGAGGGTTACTTCGTGCCCTTGACGAACTGACTCATCCGTCAGCAGGCTGGCTACTGCCTCCGTGCCACCGTAGCCTGGCGGTGGCACTCTCTCCCAGAGCGGGGCGACCTGCAGGATTTTCATTGGGGCGTGACCTCCATACAAGTGGGATACGAGGGGTGAGCCCTCATGGTTTCCGGTTCGTTGGCATGTGGGTGGCCGAGTTCCACAGCATCATCTCCTTGCCGCGAATCGGGGAGAGCCAGCATCTCCTCGAACAGCGAGAGGTAGTCCGCCAGCAGTCGCGGCATTAGGAAGTTGCGGCGGACTGTCTCCCGGCCGTTGGCACCCAGACGGCGGGATTCGTCAGGGCTGCTTAGCAGGTGCAGGATTCGCTGAGCGCAGGTCTCGATGTCGCCGACAAGGAACCCATTCTCGCCGTCTCGAATCTGCGCTCGGATGCCGCCGCAGTCCCCACCGATTACCGCCCTGCTCTTCCACAGGGCTTCCGTGACGGTGAGCCCAAACCCCTCACGAATGGACTTCTGAAGGACCACGGTGGACAGGCTCTGAAGAGCGTTTACGCGGAGGGCGTTTGAAACGCTGTCGGTCGTGAGTTCCTCCTCAGCGAGGATGTGGATATCAGGGTCATCGCCGGCGAAGTGGCGCACGTCCTCAAGCACGGCGGTGCCTTCAGGGTCGTCCTGGGCCATACGTGCCCCGGCAAGAGCCAGCTGCAGGCCAGGAATCTCGCGCTTGACCAACCTGTAGGCGTCGATGGCGCCCCAGGGATCCTTCCATGGGTCGAACCGCGACACCTGGGTGACAAACGGACGGTTCAGATCGATGCCCATCTGCGCTACGAGAGACCGGGCCAGCTTCAGGGAGAGCCGCTCGTTCTTCGCCGTGAACACATCGATGGCAGGCGGAAAGACCGAGACTTTTTCTGCGGCTGTGCTTGGGAAGACGTACTCGGGCATGCTCACCACGCAGCGGGAGTAAAGGTTCGTAACCGGCTCCAATAGATCGCGAACGGTCTCGTCGGGTGTAGTGAGATCAACATGGCAGTGCCAAATCAGGCAAGGCTGGTAGGAAAGGTACTTGGCCACCGGCAGTACTTGCCCATCGTGAAGCACCAGCACGTCCGGCTGGCCAGCGAGCTCCCGGATCTGCCGAGCCGTTAGCTCGTTGTGCCGCCAGTAGCGGTCAACCTCATCGGGGGACAGAGAGGTGCGCTTGCCCTGGAGGCCATTATGCAGCTTCTTCGTGACGTCGAAGAAGGCCTCGTCGGGATCGAGGACGTACCAACTCGCCTCAAGGCCCAGGTCTCTCATCATGGGAACCAGAGACTTCAGGATCTCGGCGACGCCCCCGCCGAAGGGGGTGGCGTTTATGTGGACGACACGTAGGCCCGCCAGTCGCTCCGCCGCTGACCTGATGTGCATCCGCAGCGCGGGCTCAACCAGGCTATCATAGTCCTTCAGTCGCCCAACATCCAGCCCAACCGGCAACATTCCACACCTCGGTCTCCGACTAGCGTGGGGTGTCAAAAAACCCCACTCCTCCAGGG
Source organism: uncultured Dehalococcoidia bacterium (assembly GCA_964347225.1). Taxonomy (GTDB): domain Bacteria; phylum Chloroflexota; class Dehalococcoidia; order SM23-28-2; family RBG-16-64-32; genus DAOUMF01. The sequence goes on from CAYFYG010000404.1 coordinate 4,246, forward strand.
ATATGGGGCCTTTCCTACGCCTGCGGACTTAGCTACCGGTTCGGGCTGAAAGGCCTGCCCTACTCGCCGAAGCGAGATTCACCGCCTTGATCGCCCCCGCCCGCTTCCCGAATGGGGAATTTGGCGATTAAATTCCGTTCTTCACAAGATTTTGCTCTTCATTACTGAGAACGTCGCGGCTGGCATGAAGTTACTAGGGGGATCGTGCTGGGGTGCGAATTCTCGGAATTCGCACCCCAGCACGAGTGG
>CAYFYG010000405.1:0-2260 GCA_964347225.1 uncultured Dehalococcoidia bacterium
CGTATGCAGCAGTACATCCTGCGGCGGTCCATCCTCAATCTGCTCGCCATATTCTTCGTTGTTACCCTGATCTTCCTGCTGCTCCGCATAGACACCGATCACGTAGTGACTCTCAGGGCAGCGCAGACCCAGACTTCCACTCCCGAAGCACAGGCTGCGGCCAGAGAGCAGGTCCGCAAAGACCTCGGCCTGGCGGGATCGATCCCAGAGCAGTACAAGACGTATCTTTGGAACCTCGTCCAGGGTGACCTCGGCGAATCCTTCCAGGCCAAGGAGAAAGTCACCGAGGAGATCGGGGATCGCATCGGCCCCTCCCTGGAGCTGGGGCTGTTCCAGATCACGGTTGCCGTGATCTTCGCCATACCCATCGGTGTCATCTCCGCCATTCGCCAGGACACGATTATCGACTACCTTCTCCGCTTCGTCGCCATCGCCCTCCTCGGGATCCCGATATTCGTAATGGCCATCTTCGTGCTGACGAGCTCCGCCATCTACTTGAACTACGTGCCGCCCCTTACGGAGTACAGAGACCTCGTTCCCTTCCCGCCCTTCGAAACGGGCAGAGGCGTGGACGTGTGGAGCAACATCCAGATCATGTTCATGCCCGCCTTGGTCGGGGGCCTGGCCGAGTCGGCCATAATCATGCGCTTCCTCCGCTCCCAGATGCTGGAGGTGATGCGCCAGGACTACGTCCGCACCGCATGGTCCAAGGGGCTCAAAGAGCGCGTCATCATCCTCAGGCACGCACTGAAAAACGCCCTCATCCCCGTGCTCACCGTCGTCGGCCTCCTGTTGGGGATCATCGTCAGTGGCAATGTCATCCTCGAGACGATCTTCAACATCCCGGGGATAGGCCTGTGGGTCGTCAACGCCATCGGCGAGTACGACTACCCCATCATCCAGGGCGTTGTGCTGGTCGTGGCGGGGGTGCTGGTGTTCATCAATCTCGTCGTGGACATACTCTACGGCTGGCTTGACCCCAGGATCCGCTACGGGTAGGAGCGAGGGACTGTGCAGACGGGAGAGCCACAGGCCGAAGCCGGGGCGCTGGCCACACCGGCGGACTGGACTCTGCCCAAGCGGCCCAGTGTAGGCGCCAACATCTGGAAGTTCATCCGGCGCAAGCCGTTGGGCGCCTTCGGCATGTTCCTCGTCATACTGATGGTCGCCATGACGGTGGGCCCCCCCAAGGCCGAGTTCGGGACACCCGAGCTCCCCGACCGCCCACTGGGATTCGAGTTGGGAAAGCCGTTCATGGCCCGCTATGAGGCCAACGATGTCTTTCGGGGAGGGGAACGCAATGCCGTCGTGGGCTCCATCGACCGCTTCTTGGATCCCAGCACCAGGCACTTTTTTGGCACCGATCGCGGCGGACACGACACCTACTCCGTGATGGTCTACGCCGCCCGACGCTCCCTGTTCATCGGCCTCTGGGCTCTCACCTTCGCCACCATCGTCGGCTGCACCATCGGCGTCGTCTCCGCCTATTTCCGCGGCTGGTTCGATACCCTCGTCCAGCGATTTATGGACTCGCTCCAGGCCTTCCCTCCATTGCTGCTGCTGATCCTGATCATCTCGTTGTTCGAACCGAACCTCACGATCATGGCCCTAGCTCTGGGGATCGTGGGCATCACCAGCGTGCAGCGCATCGTCAGGGGAGTGGTGCTGTCCACCCGGGAGGAGCCCTACGTGGAGGCCGCCCGCGTCATCGGCGCCAGCGACCTGCGCGCCATGGTGTTCCACATCATGCCCAACATCATGGCGCCCGTCATCGTCGTCTTCACCATCGGCCTCGGCTCCGTCATCCTGGCTGAGGCCGCCCTCGCCTTCATCGTCCCAGAGGCCGTTCCCTCCGACCCCTCCTGGGGCATCATGCTGCACTTCACGCAACAGTACCTGCCGCCGTTCCCGCCCTTCTTGCCTTTCACCCTTCTCGAGGGGGACCCGGAGGGCTATCACACTTTGGCGGCGGGTGGCGCTATCGTTCTGTCTGTGCTGGGCTTCAACCTCGCCGGCGATGCCCTGCGCGACGTGCTAGACCCCCGCTTGCGTGTTGGTTGATATTCTTTGTAGTCACGGCTGGCGATTGCGGCTGAGCTAGGCCGAAAGGAGACGGCAATGGCGGAGTCCAGATACTGGAACAACTTCTGGCGGAAGCGAATCAGTCGTCGTCGCCTTCTGGGTTCGGCGGCCTTGGGAGGCGCCGGTCTGGCGGCGGCGGCCGTCGTCGGCTGCAACGGCGGCGGTAACGGAGTCAATG
>CAYFYG010000406.1:0-2298 GCA_964347225.1 uncultured Dehalococcoidia bacterium
GTTCGTGCGCATCGCCTTGTAGCGGGACTGCTCGCCCCAACTGTGCTCGAGGCGGCAGCCGGTGGCCTGGGCGCCAGCCTGGAAGCAGGCCAGCACCTTCTCCTTGAGGGTGTCGTCGAGGTAGGGATCGTCCTCGGCGCGGATGAGGAGGCTAGCGGCCGTGTGGTGAGGGATGACGTTCACCGCCTGGCCGCCATCCGTGATGATGCCGTGAATACGAGCGGAGTCGCGGAGTTGCTGGCGCAGGAGGCCGATGTTGGCGAAGGAGGCAATCATGGCGTCCAGGGCGTTAAGGCCAGCATCAGGGCGGGCAGCGGCGTGGGCCGCCTTGCCGTGGAACTCCACGTTCAGCTCGAGGCAGGCGAGGGAGCTGTTGACAGCGACCTCGCGGCTTCCGGGGTGGACCAGCATGGCGCAGTCCAGGCCCTCGAAAGCGCCGCGGCTGGCCATGTACACCTTCCCGCCGGCGGCCTCCTCGGCGGGAGTACCGATGACCAGCACGGCGCCGCCGGTCTCCGCGACGACGGTCTTGGCCGCGAGGCCGGCGGCGGTGGAGGCGGTGCCGATGATGTTATGGCCACAGCCGTGGCCGACGCCGGGGAGGGCATCGTATTCCGCCAGGAAGGCCACCTTCGGCTCGCCCTCACCGTGGGAGGCGCGGAAAGCGGTGGGTATCCGACAGATGCCCCGCTCGACGGCAAACCCCTCGCCCTCCAATTCATCGGCCAGCCAGGCTGAGGCCTTCTCTTCCTGGAAAGCGACCTCCGGGTTGGCGTGCAGCTTGAGGCTGAGGGCGATGAGTTCGTCGCGGCGGCGGTCGACCTCGGAGATCACACGCTTCTTGAGCCGGTCGCGGTCAAGCATGAACGCACCGTCCTTTCCAGACAAGGCCGCTCTATTCTATAGAGAACGAGGACAGGGAACAAGGAACAGGGAGGTGCGATGGCGTGTCTTGTCCCCAGTCTTCGATTGCCTGATATACTCTACTTCGCTCTGCAAGGCCATGAAGTTCAAGCGCCACATCCGGGAGCTGCCTGACTCCCTGGAGCCGCGGGCGCGGTTCCGGGACCGGAATGGCTATGGGTCTACGACATCTTCTGTCTGACACGTCACGAGCGATGCGCGCGCGGACAGTGCTAGCAGCCCTGGGCATATTTTCTCTGGTCGCCCTCTCAGCATGCGGCGACGAGTCCGGCCCAAAGCCCTCCGCACCCACGTCACCCACGTCCATAACGCCGGAGAAGCTGGCGCTACGCGAAGTCCCTCTTGCGCAGGTCGTGCAGGAGAGTTTCGGCGCGGAGGGGCTAACGGAGCGCGGAACGGAGCTGGTGGCCGCCGACGGCTCCTCGTACCGTCTACTGGGACGGCTCATCGGCCGCCTCTACTCGCCCGACCACTTGGCCATGGCGGTATTCTTGGACCACCAGCCGTCCGGCCCCCGCGGGCGTCGAGAAGGCGTTCATGTCGCGTTCGTATCCTTGGACGCAGATGGCTGGCCCCACTATGAGGACCCCGCAGTGCTGACCTTGTCGAGAGGGGCCATCATGGCGGAAGCCGGTGACGTGGAGCCATTCCGTCAGAGCGCCGATTCCCCGGAGGGGACCACGTCTATCTCCCCGAGACTCGTCCTGGATCTGGAGGGCGACGGTCTGGAGGAGATGGCGCTGCTGGTGCGCACCCGACGGCAGGGCATCTCCTTCGAGCATTACGACGTGTACGAGCGGGAAGTCGATAGCAGGAACTGGCGTCGGGTCGGTGGCGAGGGAGCGGTGGATGCGCCGGGCCTGGCGGCTCTCGAGTACTGGGCCAGCGTGGGCGCCGCGTCGGAGATCGCCGGGCGCTGGGAGCCGGAGGAGCGGTTGCTCACCGTCTGGCCCTGGCTGGCGGAAGAAGACGCCCCCCTGGATTCGAAGGTCATCACGGGGCTGGTGCCCGACAACGACCCGGGGAAGGTGGGCGAGGCCCAGGAGGCGCTCATGTTCATGCGCACCTTCTTCGATGAGGCCTACCAGCGCTTCTCCGAGGGCTTCCAGGTCAGACAGCCATGGCCAGGCTTCGTCAACGGGTTCAAGTCCACCGAAGCTGTGAACCTTGTCGCCGTCTCGCCGCCGACCTTCGAGGAGGACGGGACGGCCAAGGTGGACGTCCTGCTCGACCTGACCCAGCACGAAGGCGAAGAGCCCGTGGTGCGACGGTTCCTGGTGGAGACGGAGACGGTGCAGGAGGGTGCGGAGTGGTACCTCAGCGGCGTGTCGGCCAGCGAGCAGCGGGAGTAACGAGCTTGACAGCCCCCAGAAG
>CAYFYG010000407.1:0-4211 GCA_964347225.1 uncultured Dehalococcoidia bacterium
AATGACCGACGAGGATGCCGGCCGCCGGTCGGAGCGCGAATGGTCGGCGAAGGAGCAGCTCGCGCACCTGGCGGCGTTCGAGAGACTATGGCTGGAATGGGCCATGAAGGTGCGCGCGGAGCCCGGCTCCGAGGCGGGCCCGCCACCACCGAACCCTCCCGCCTATGCGGAGGCGCAAGCGCGCTCTCTGGCGGACCTTCTGCGAGACCTGGCCTCGGCGCGCAGCGACACCCTCGCCGCTATCGATGGACTGACCGAAGAGGAGCTCAAGAGCTCGGGGAAGCACCTGCTTTTCGGAGAGATGAACGTGCTCCAGATGCTACGGTCCCTGTATCGCCACGACCGCATGCACATGGATCAGATGGCGGGGCGCGAAGCGTCGTTCACCCCTCGCACACCCGGCAGCCCGAGCAGCTAGCATCCCCTGTCAGCATCGTGCGAACAACGAGTCGTCACTCCTGGCCCAGCGGCTTGCGCGGCATCAGTCGTGCCGAAGTGGATCCGGACATGGCTGGCATCAGCCAGCCCTTGAAAGGAGGCCCGATCAGATGAGCGATCAGACGTCCCTCGAAAAGGACCGGCCCTATCGTCAGCTTCAGCAGCTATTCGCCCGGCACCCCATAGGTGCTCCCGCCACTGATACTATCATCGAGATCCTGAAGTTCTACTACGAGCCGGAGGAGGCCCATCTGGCCGCGCACATGACGTGGGATCTGGAGCCGGAAGAGGTGATCGCCAAGCGAGCGGGCATGGCCCTAGATGAGGCCTCGCGGCACCTGACGGCGATGGCCTCCAGGTTCTTCATCCGCGGCATCAAGCGGCCCGACGGCGTGCGTGTCTTCCGCCTCCTCTACATCCTGCCCGGCCTGTACGAGACGCCCTTCGCCCTCCGTCAGCCGTCTCCGGACCTCGATAGGTTGGGCGACCTGTGGGAGAAGTACTTCTTCGAGGGTCAGGGGCGAGAGATGCACGGTGCGTCCACTCCCCTCATACGGGCGCTGCCCGCCGTCGAAGCTCCCAAGGATCAGGTGCTGCCCTACGAAGACGCCGTTCAGATCGTCGAGAAAGCGTCCTTCATCAACCTCCTGCCCTGCGCCTGCCGCCAGGCGGCCCGCAACTGCGACGACCCCCTGGAGGTGTGCATGGTGTTGGGCGACGACTTCCGCGGCGGCGACGTTCCGGGCAAGGCCGTGCTCGACCCGACCCAGATGGTGGGCGGCCCGCCCAGGGTGCGCCAGGTTCCCGTCGATGAGGCGGTGGCGACCCTGAAGCGGGCGGAGGAGGCCGGCCTGGTTCATATCACCATGAACACCCGGGAGGACAACTGGCTCATCTGCGCCTGCTGCCACCACGCCTGTCACGGTCTGCGAGGGATAACCCAGCTGGACATCCCCCACGCCGTGGCGCCCTCCACCTACTGGGCGGTGGTGGATGAGGACCTCTGCAACGGCTGCGAGGCCTGCGTCGAGCGGTGTCAGGTGGAGGCCATCCGCATGCGCGACGACGACATCGCGGAGGTCGACTGCGAGCTGTGCCTGGGGTGCGGGATCTGCACCTCGCAGTGCGCTCCCGAGGCGCTGCGGCTGGAGAAGCGGGACGACCGCATCTTCACGCCTGCCGCCGACGTCCAGGAGCTGTTCACGATGGTGGCGTCTTCCAAGGGGAGGCCCTACCCTGTCCACCAGCACCCGCACGTCGCGGTGTAGGTCGCAGGCGGGCGGCAGAGCGTTCGATCAAGGGGTTTTTCGTATCTGGGGATCGATAGAGGGGGTGGGGCCGGATACGCAACTTGATTGACCGGAGGCGAAAATTCTCGTTTTGGGGTCCAGGCGTATTGGGCGCGCCGGGGATTGGCGGCGCTCTTGTTCGATTGTGCGTCGTTCATCGACAGGCGGTTCACGTTCAATCGAAGGTTTTGTATCTGGGATCTGTGCGTCATGTGGGGTTCCCTATCTGTGGGATGCCCTGTGGCGGGGCGCCTCGCGGCTGCGGCGGAGGCCCCGCCCCGGGTGGGGGCGGGCAGGCAGGACAGGCCCTTCGACGGCGCTCAGGACAGGCCCGGGGCCCCTAAGGTCTTAGGGTAGGCGTTCAGGGCGGGACGTCAAAGGGGGAAGGGGCAGGGACAGGACTAGAGGCACCTGCGACCGGCACGCCGCGGCTGCAGCGCTCAAGGCGGAGCTGCTCAGGCTTATTGAGGAAGCGCCACGTCCGGGCTGTCGATGTTTTACCACTCCAGGATAGCCGCTCCAGCAGTCATTCCAGCGCCAGCGGCTGTCAGGGCGACCAGTCTCCCTGGCCTGAGTCGACGTTTCTGGACGGCCTCAACGAGAGCGATGGGAATGCTGGCCTCAGAGGTATTACCGTACAACCTGATGTTCATATAGACCTTGCGGTCCAGGCGACCGAGCCTGTTCATCAGCCCAAGCTCCCCAGCCATTCTCTGAATGATGCGACTGTTCGCCTGGTGAGGCACCAATAGACTGATGTCTTCCAGAGTGAGACCGGCCTTCTCCAACACGGCCAGGGTAGTCTGAGTCATCGCGTCAGCGGCGGCCACGAACACCCTTGGGCCCATGAAGATTGGCTCTTCACCATCGGGCCAGCTCAAGATGTCGCCCAGCCTTCCGTCGTCCTGCCAGGAGAATACCCATGGTTTGGGTCTATGGCTGCGGCTGACCAACACCGCACCGGCACCATCGCCAAACAGCATGGCGATGCGGGGAGCCACCTTGTACTTGCCGCTTGGCGTCTCGACTCCGATAACCAGGACGTTAGAGTAGCCGCCACTATCGATGAAGCACGTGGCTACCTCAAGCGCCTTGATGAAACCAGGACAAGCAGCTCGGACGTCAAGAACTGCCGCCGTCCTGGCATCCAGTTTCTCCTGCACAGAGGCTGCCACCGGGGACGCCAAGTTTGGTGGGATCGTATTGGCACAGATGATGCAATCCACACTGCTGATCGGCACCCCGGCAGTCTTGAGCGCTCTTTCGGCCGCCAGAGTGGCAAGGCCCGCAGTCGTTTCCCCTTCACTCAAGACTCGACGCTGTTGCACCCCGCATCGAGCCAATATCTCAGATACCGTATTGTATGGGGTGAAGGGGAGAAAGAACCTGTTGTAGCGGACTGCCGGAGGGACAGCCATCCCCCAGCCGCTGATAGTCGCTGCCTTGTAGACCTCTCCCTGGATTTCCGGCATGTCGGCCCTTTCTATGACGTGCTTTCTCCGATCCATCCGCCGATCTCCTTCACGGCCCGGTTCACCAACGGCATGAAAGGACCGGAGCTCCCACCTCGCTACGACTGAGTATTACGGCTGCGGAGCGGGGGTTCAAGCCCACGCCTCGATGGGATGCGAGCGGGCGGCCGCAACGTTGTGCGTGCCGCCCGGACGGGCGCGGCCCACCCGCGCCGAACGCCGTTTTGCGTATGCCCCACCCCAATGTCATCTGACCCGCCCACGCACCCCCAAGGCATGGCCTTGGAATCCGGCCGCCCCTCCCCAGAGGCGTAGCGGCTTGACAGTCCGATCCCCGCGATCTAGCGTTGGGTCATCCTCACAAGGGAGGCCCAAGTCCATGCGCACGCTAGCGTTCCTCATCGGCACGACGCTCGTGGCCCTGCTCGTCGCCTCGGCCTGCGGCGGCGATGGACAGACCGGCGCTCCCGCTTCAGGCAAGATCGCCTTCGTCTCCGACCGTGACGGTAACTCCGAGATCTACGTCATGAACGCCGACGGCACCGGCCAAGCCCGCCTAACCAATAACACCGCCAAGGATGCGAACCCCACCTGGTCGCCGGACGGCAGCCGTATCGCCTTCGACTCCGGTCGAGACGGCGATGCCGAAGTCTACTTGATGAACGCCGACGGCTCCGGCGTGACCCGCCTCACTGACAACCCCGCCTACGACGTCGGCCCTGCCTGGTCGCCCGATGGAACCCGCATCGCCTTCCACTCCGGCCGTGACGGCAACTGGGAAGTCTACGTCATGAACGCCGACGGCTCGGACCAGACCCGCCTCACCGACAACCCCGCCGAGGACTCCCTTCCCGCCTGGTCGCCAGACGGTTCCCGCATCGCCTTCGTCTCCAAACGCGACCGCAACTTCGAAGTGTATGTCATGAACGCCGACGGCTCCAGCCAGACGAACCTCACCAACAACCCCGCCGTTGACACCCAGCCCGCCTGGTCACCCGACGGCAGCCGTATC
>CAYFYG010000408.1:0-1509 GCA_964347225.1 uncultured Dehalococcoidia bacterium
ACCTGGATTTGTTGGCATCCATATTACATTCCATGTTTCTTCCTCACCTCTGCGGAGAGTTCCGTGAGCAGTAACAGCGCCTGTTCGGCGGCTGCTTCGCTGAGGGGGCCGCGGAAGTACTTGGAGGCGACGACGTTGGTGGCGTTCTGGGACCAGTTGTCGGGGAACTCGACGTCCTCCTGCCGGAACACGGGCTTGCCGTCGGCGCCTGCGATGATCGCCGTGCGATCCTGGTCCCACTGCAGCTCATCGTAGGGGTCGACGTCGGGCGTCGTGAACCGCCGGGTGATGAGGGGCGTCGTCTGTGTTCTGGTGTCGCTTGTCGGTCGGGTCTCGGTTGTCACTGGTTCCCCTCCTGTGCCCGTTGTCGTTGTCTGCCGATGATTCCGCCGCGGCCTCCGCTCCCTCGTCTGCCTTGACTGCCCGCTCAGGTCATTTGCCGACCTTACCCCGCCTCCCTGGCGCTGCCCTCAAGCGCTCGCTCTTGCCCGTCCAGTTCGTAGCGCTGCCGGAAGTCCTGGACGGCTGCGTAGGCGGCGCGGGCGCGCTCCCGGGCCTCAGCGTCGGCCGCCCCCGGCCCCTTCGCCACCTTGTCCGCCTCCACCCACGCCTTCAGCAGCTCGATGTACTCGGCGTACTGCTCGTCGCTCAGTCGGTTCACTGGCTCGCCTCCTTGGCCGGGCTCTCCGGCTCCTCTTCCGCCTTGGGGCGGCGGACGCGGAGGAGGCGGGGCTTCGGCGCCTTCGCCTCCGCCTCCGGCAGCAGCGCAAGCTGGCTCTCGGGCACCTCCGGTCGCCGCCAGCCCGCCTTCAGGGCCTCCAGCTCCCGCTCCAGCTCCTCCACGTCCGCGAACGCGCGGTACACGGAGGCGAAGCGGATGTAGGCGATGTGGTCGAGGGCCCGCAGCCGCTCCATCACCAGCTCCCCGATGTGGGACGACGGGACCTCCGCCTTGCCCTGGGCGATCACGGCCTGCTCGACCTCGTCGGCCAGGGCCTCGACGGCGCCGGAGGGGATGGGTCGCTTCTCGCAGGCCTTGCGCACGCCGGTGATGATCTTCTCGCGGTCGAACTCCTCACGGCTGTCGTCCTTCTTGACGACAGCGACGCCGCCAAGTTCCACCTTCTCGAGGGTGGTGAAGCGGCGGTTGCAGGCCTGGCACTCGCGGCGGCGACGGATGCCGGCGGCGTCGGGCCGCGAATCGATGACCCTGGAGTCCGGATGGCCGCAGAACGGACAGTTCACTTTACAGAATCCCCCATGCCCCTTTAGAACCGCCTGCGCCCCCTCCGTAAGGGGGCGCATAGAGCACATTAGCACTATATGTTGGGGTTGTCAAGAGCCCCGCCACAATATTTTGGGGTGAAATCCTTCACGAACGGCCTCCCCTCCGGCCGACCGCTCCACGGCCTGGAGAGGCGATGAGCGCACGCCTGCCGAGAGCTTTCGTTCGGACGCTGCCTGCTGAAGAAGAATGTGACGCCGCGGGAATGTCTGGGGAGGCAAACA
>CAYFYG010000409.1:0-1542 GCA_964347225.1 uncultured Dehalococcoidia bacterium
GTTGACGAGACGGGACACGGCACCCGACTTGTCGTCCAGAAAGCCAACCCAGGCACCGCGACCGGGGCACTGACGCACGCAGGCGGGGGCGACGCCCTGCTCGATACGGGGGAAGCAGCCGATGCAGTGCTGGCTGATGTTGCGCATCTTGTTGAAGTAGATCTTCTTGTAGGGGCAGGCCTGTGCGCACTTCTGGGCGCCCTGGCACTTGTCCTCATCGCGCAGCACCAGGCCGTCCTCCTGGCGCTTGAACATAGCGCCAGTGGGGCAGACCTCGACGCAGGCGGGACTAGAGCAGTGGTTGCAGAGGCGCGGCAGGTAGAAGAAGTAGGGATTCGGCCACTCGCCGCCGCCCTCGTCCTCGTCCCAGTTGGGGCCCCAGCGGGCACCGTCCTTGAGGTCGTTGACGCGGGTCAGGTGGACGCTGCGGCCCTTGCCCCCGCGCAGCACCTCGTCGTAGTTGTAGTCCCAGCCGCCGCCGAACTCCTCTTCGGTGGGGAGGTGGCCAAGCTGCGGCTCGCCGTTCTTGTAGCCGCCGCCCATCGTCTCCCAGTCGCGGGGGGCGCCGCGGCCCGGCTGGGTGTTGACCGTCATCCACCACATCTGCTCCATCCCCTCATCCTCAGTCCACAGCACCTTGCAGGCGACGGAGCATGTCTGGCAGCCGATGCACTTGTTGAGGTCGAATACCCAGGCCAACTGGCGCTGCGAGTTCTTCTTGCTTTGCGTTGCCATGACCACTCTCCCTTACTTGGCCCGCACCTACGCAGGCAGCTTCTCCACGTCAACGCCGATACCACGGTCCACGGGAATCGGCTGCCAGTGCCAGGGGCGGTACTTCAGGTGACCGTAGCCGCCCGCCATGTGCAGCCACTTGACCATGCCCGGCTCCACGTCCGACTGGCTGAACCACTCCCGGTGCTGGTACGGCTCGAAGCCGTTGTACAGAACCACCAGCCCCGGCCGGACCGACGGCGACAGCTTCACCGAGATGTTCAGGTGCCCGGCGTCGTTGACCACCCTTACCTCTTCCCCGTTCTCGATGCCACTCTCCTTCGCGTCTTCCGGGTTGAGGAAGATGAAGGGCTCGCCGCGGTGGGTGTTCTGGATGATGTTGTTGGTCATGTTCATGGAGTGGATGCTCCAGCGGGGGTGGCCGCTGATGAGCCGGAACCGGCGGTCGCCGCCGTGGTTGGGGTTCTCCTTGTGCACCGGCAACTCCTCGCCCGCCTCCAGGAACCACTCGTGGTCGATGTAGAACTGGGCGCGGCGGGTGAGAGTAGGATAGGGCATCTTCTCCTCGGTGTGCCAGCGGAAGGGGTTGTGGGTCTTGTCCGGCTCGATGGTCGAGGCCTGGGCGAGTCCCATCCCCACTATCCCCCAGTTGGTCCAACGCACGATGCCCTGCTTGCGCATGCTTTCGAGAGTTGTGCCCTCCGGCAGGATACCGTAGGCGGCGTTATCCCGGATCGCCTCGTCGTAGAATGCCTCTTCGTCGCGAACCGCTCCACTCAGCGTAAACTGATCGACAATCCCTTCGAC
>CAYFYG010000410.1:0-4342 GCA_964347225.1 uncultured Dehalococcoidia bacterium
CACCCCGTGGTCACCGATGTCCTCGCCCATGCCGCCCAGCGTGGCACTGCCTACGGCGCCACGACCGAGGTGGAGGTTGAGCTGGCCCGCATCATCTGCGAGGCCATCCCCTCCATAGAACTGGTGCGGTTCGTCAACTCCGGCACTGAGGCCACAATGTCCGCCCTCCGCCTGGCCCGCGCCTTCACCGCCCGCGACAAGGTCGTCAAGTTCGAGGGCTGCTATCACGGCCACGCCGACGGCCTGCTCGCCAAGGCCGGTTCCGGCCAGGCTACCCTCGGTCTCCCCGATAGCCCCGGCGTGCCCCAATCGTACGCGGCCCACACCCTGGTCGTCCCCTTCAACGACGAAGCGGCCGTCCGCGCTCTTTTCGACGAACACGGTGAGGGGATCGCGGCCGTCATTGTCGAGCCGATCGCCGGCAACATGGGGGTGGTGCCGCCGGCGCCGACCTTCCTCCCACGGCTGCGGGAGATCACGCGGGAGAACGGCTCCCTCCTGATCTTCGATGAGGTGATCACCGGCTTCCGGATCCGCTATGGCGGCGTCCAGACGACGTTCGGCGTCCTGCCGGACCTGACCTGCATGGGCAAGGTCATCGGCGGTGGCCTGCCCGTGGGCGCGTATGGCGGTCGGCGCGACATCATGGAGATGGTGGCGCCCCAGGGCCCCGTGTACCAGGCGGGCACCCTGGCGGGCAATCCCCTGGCCATGGCCGCTGGCATCGCCACCCTCGGCGTCCTCGCCGACGATGCGGCCTATCGACGCCTGGAGGCCCGCGCCGCTTCGCTGGAGGACGGCCTCCGCAGCGCCGCCGAGGAGACCGAGACGCCGGTGCGCATCAACCGCGTCGGCTCCATGCTCACCTTGTTCTTCACCGCCGAGCCGGTGGCCGACTTCGCCTCCGCCCGCCGCTGCGACACGGAGCGCTACGCCGCCTTCTTCCGTCAGATGCTCGCCCGCGGCATCTTCCTGCCCCCATCTCAGTTCGAGGCGATGTTCGTCTCCCTGGCCCACGGTGACGACGAGATAGGGCGGACCGTGGACACGGCGCGGGAATCTCTGACCGGCATCCGCTAGACCCGGCGAGGGATGTTGTCAGTTCTTGAGGCAGGGCGTATACTACTGTGCGACCTCGCGCCCCAATTTGTATAAACGATTAAGTAGGTGACGCTATGAAGATATCCTCTCTCCAGGAAAACCTCTCCAAGGGTCTGTCCGTCGTGGGCAGGGCCGTGGCTTCCCGCAGCACTCTCCCGCAGGCCTCGCACGTCCTTCTCGCCAGCGACGAGGGCCGCCTCAAGCTCGTCGCCACCAACCTGGAGATCGCCATCACCTGCTGGATCGGCGCCCAGGTGGAGGAGGAGGGTGCCGTCACCGTCCCCGCTCGTCTGCTGGCCGACTTCGTCACCTCCCTCCCCAGCGAGCGCATCGACCTGACGGTGGCGCCGCGCACGCGGCAGCTGGCCCTGAGCTGCGCCCGCAACGAGGCCTCTATCGCCGGCATGGACGCCGCCGACTTTCCGCCCGTGCCTCGCGTGGACGATGGCTTCAGCCTCAAGCTCGACCCCAAGTCCCTGCGCACCGCTGTCGAACACGTGGAGTTCGCCGCTGCCGCCGACGACACGCGCCCCGTCCTTACCGGCATCCACACCGTCCTTGACGGCTCCGAGATCGCCCTCGCCGCCGCCGACGGCTTCCGCCTCGCCGTCTACAAGCTCGCCCTCGACCAGGATGTGCCGGAGAAGGTCGAGATGATCGTCCCCGCCCGCGCCATGCGGGAGGTGATGCGCCTCATGGCGGAGGAAGAAGAGCCCGTGGAGCTGGCCCTCAACGCTGCTCGCTCCCAGGTGCTGTTCCGCCTCAAGTCCGTGGAGATGGTGGCCACCCTCATCCAGGGCACCTTCCCCAACTACTCCCAGCTCATCCCGTCCAGCTATACCACCCGTGCCGTCATCGACATGCGCCAGTTCCTCCAGGAGACCCGCATCGCCGCCATCTTCGCCCGCGACGGCTCCGGCATCGTCCGGGTCCAGCTCCAGCCCGGCGAGGACGTGGAGCCGGGCAAGATGATCGTCTCCGCCCGCGCCGAGGAGATCGGCGAGCACCGCGGCGAGATCGACGTCAAGATCGAGGGCGAGCCCTCCAAGGTCGCCTTCAACAGCAAGTACCTCCAGGACGTGCTCCAGGTGCTTGACTGCTCTCAGGTGGCGCTGGAGACGACCACCTCATCAAGCCCCGGCGTCATCCGCCCCGTGGGCGTCGAGAACTACGTCCACGTGGTGATGCCCATGTTCGTCCAGTGGTAGCTCCCTCCGAACCTGGTTAGCGACAAGAGAGCGGGCTGCGCGGGCCGACATTGGTCACCGAACGTAGGATCACCGATCGACTGCAAGGCCGTACGGGTTCGGGGTTCCCGACCAAGAACCTGTCATCGGGTGGATTCCACCACGTCCTGGGCCGACTTGAATCGTCCAGACCTAGACGGCGCCATACGTTGAGCATCTTGCCAAGCGGAAGGCCATCATCCTTGATGAGTTCAGGGAGGTCGTGACAGCAGAACGTGACGGTCGGCCAACCTCTGGATCTCAGCTGACGTTGAAAAGAGGTCACAATCCCGTGCTTGGCGCCAGGCTCAACCACCAAGATCATCTTGGACTCCCGCCCCCGATAGCTGCCAATCGCATTTGACAACCGGCCCCAGTCATCGAAGTCGTACGGGAAGCAAGCCGAAAAGACAAGCAAATCGAAGGCATCAGGACTGATACTGCCCCTTACTAGACTGGCCGTCGAGCCTCGTCCATAGTGGGCTGAGACTCGATCTCGATACCGGGAACATTCAGAGAAGGTGATCATCTCCTCACTTGGGTCCAACCCGACCAGGTTGATGTGGCGAGGCAGATTCAGCAAGTCCAGTGCCAGAGCAGTTGCCCCGGTTCCGCTGCCGATGTCCAGAACTAGGGTTGGATACCAGCCACCGAGTACGCTGAGCAGAGATCCATAGATGGAGACGACTCTCCGGGGCATGTACTTGATTGCGTAGACAAGCGGCAGGCCAGGCATATCATAGTCAGGCTCTCTGCCAAATCTCAGCTCGTCCAGCTCGCTACTCCATTTTGCAGGATTGGGTGGGACGTGGCGGCTGGCAAGTCGCTGCAAGTAGAGGCGAGCAGCTTCAGCGATTGCTCTGTCGAGCCTCTCGTGGATTCGTCGCCACTGAAAACTGTTGGGTTCTCTTTGCCGAAGCATTATTTGCCGCCTCCTCTCTCGTAACAAGGCGCACGGACACTTGATGCCTTCGCCTGCATTCCGTGATTCCGCAAGGGTCTGTGGGGTCCTTCGGCATCACTCAGCCGCCATGCCCGCGCCACACCGGAAGTTCCGGGGCACAGAGTAGCGAATTCTGCCAGAACTCACATGGGTGGCTGTCACTGCCTGTCCTAGGCTCTCCTTGCTTGAAGCCCGCGCCGTCAATTGTCCAAGGCACGGCTGGCAACCAGCGCAGTTGCATTCTCACGGCTTCGCAGTTACACTAGGATCGATCGTTCGCTCATTTGTTCTGCAACAGTCAAGGGGGTAGCCGCGCGATGCCGGTAGTGGAGCAAGGAATTCTGTTCGGAGAGCGGGGAACGACGGCGTCGCTGCCGCGCGACTACGAACCCGTTCGTCCGGGCCATTTTCAGGTGGCTCGAATCTGCCTCGCCAAGGGCAGCCGCGCCACGCCGGAACGGAGGCGGTTCGTCGAGCGCATCTGCCGCCTCTACCCCGATGTGTCTGTCGAGGAATGTCTGGACACGCCCCATAGCCGCTTGAGATTGAGTGAGCGGGACCCTCTCAGCCTTCATCAGGCCGGGAAGCACTCCCTTGTGTTCGGGGAGCTCCAGACGGCGGTACGCTTCGCTGAGGAGAGGGGGAACGCCTGCCCCAACTACTGGCACTTCTCTCCCTACGGCTTCTGCCCATACGGTTGCCGGTACTGCTACCTGGCTGGAACCCCTGGCGTGAAGTTCTCGCCCTCGGTGAAGATATACGTTAACCTGCCTGAGATGCTGGCGGAGATCGACCGCATTGCCAGGTGCCAGAAAAGGCCGACGGCCTTCTACCTGGGAAAGCTCCAGGATGCGCTAGCCCTGGATCCCCTAACGGCTTACTCCACGGCTCTGGTGCCGTTCTTTGCCGAACACCCTTGGGCGCGGCTTACGCTCCTGACGAAGAGCGCTCACGTCGAGCGTTTGCTGGATCTCGAGCATCGGGGTCACACCATTCTCTCGTGGAGTGTGAATCCCCCTGAGGTGTCGGCAATGTTCGAGGAAAACGTCCCCAGTATCGACGAGCGCCTGGA
>CAYFYG010000411.1:0-1702 GCA_964347225.1 uncultured Dehalococcoidia bacterium
GATCGCCCCTTCACCGCGAACAGCCGCCGCACGGCTGCGTCGTCCCCGGCCGCGGCACCGATCCCGTACACCGTGTCCGTCGGATAGCACACCAGACCGCCTCTGCGCAGGATGTCCACCGCCTCCGCCACGCAGCTCTCGTCCGAAGCTGGGACTATCCTCGTCTCACTCAACTCAAACCGTGGGAGAAAACCTAATCACAGCGCTAAACATGCCGGGGAAACGGCTAAACCACGTACGCCCCTGACCGCCGAAAGCATTGACCCGCCGCTCGCCTCGGTGCTACCATCGCGCAAAGGAGGCCGACCTTCCCCGTGCCGGAAACGGAAGCCAGCCCCGACACCACTCACCGCGTACCTACCTCCGACGACCTGGAGGTCTCCACCTACCTGGAGATCGCCCGCCAGCGCGAAGGCGAGCAGCCCCGCGAGGGCCAGCCCCCGGCCCAGCCCGAAACGGTCGTCGTCCTCGATTTCGGCTCACAGTATAGCATGCTCATCGCTCGCCGAGTCCGCGAGTGCCACGTCTACTGCGAGCTCGTCCCGGCCGACGCCCCCTGGGACCACGTCCAGAACCTCAACCCCCGCGGCTTCATCCTCTCCGGCGGCCCCGCCTCCGTCTACGACGATGGCGCTCCCCTCGCTCCCACCTACGTCTTCGACTCCGGCCTCCCCGTCCTCGGCATCTGCTACGGCATGCAGCTCGTCGCCCACCAGCTCGGCGGCCGCGTCGCCCCCTCCGGCGAGCGCGAATACGGTCACGCCGTCATCTACCAGGGCGACTCCCCCACCGACATCTTCGCCGGCCTGCCCCCCTCCATGCCCGTCTGGATGTCCCACGGCGACCGCGTCGCCGAGCCCCCACCCGGCTTCCGCTCCCTCGCCCACTCCGAAAACTCACCCATCGCCGTCATGGGCAACGACGCCGGCATCATCGGCCTCCAGTTCCACCCCGAGGTCGTCCACACACCCCAGGGCAAGGCCCTCATCGAGAACTTCGTCCTCCGCCTCTGCGCCTGCAAGGGCGACTGGACCCCTCGCAACTTCATCGCCGACTCCATCCTCCGCGTCCGAGAGCAGGTCGGCAAAGGCCGCGTCCTCTGCGCCCTCTCCGGCGGCGTCGACTCCGCCGTCACCGCCGCCCTCGTCCACCGCGCCGTCGGCGACCAGCTCGTCTGCATCTTCGCCAACAACGGCCTCCTCCGCCGCGAGGAGCCCGAGCGCGTCCAGGACACCTTCCGCCGTCACCTCAACATCAACCTCGTCTACGTCGACGCCGCCGACCGCTTCCTCGACCGCCTCGCCAACGTCACCGACCCGGAGGACAAGCGCCGCATCGTCGGCGAGACCTTCATCCGCGTCTTCGAGGAGGAGGCCGACAAGCTCGGCCGCATGGACTTCATCGCCCAGGGCACCACCTACCCCGACGTCATCGAGAGCGCCGCCAGCCAGCACGCCGCCGCCAAGATCAAGACCCATCACAACGTCGGCGGCCTCCCCAGCCAGATGACCTTCACCCTCATCGAGCCCCTCCGCTTCCTCTTCAAGGACGAGGTCCGCCAGGTCGGCCTCGCCCTCGGCCTCCCCCAGGAGATGGTCCTCCGCCAGCCCTTCCCAGGCCCCGGCCTCGCCATCCGCATCATCGGCGAGGTCACCCGCGATAAGCTCGAGACCCTCCGCTCCTGCGACTGGATCGTCATGGA
>CAYFYG010000412.1:0-8025 GCA_964347225.1 uncultured Dehalococcoidia bacterium
GCGATCTTCGCCCTGGGGTTCCCGTACATCTCCGCGAAGGCGGCATCGCGCCGCAGATAGCTCTCGCGGTTCTCGTGGACATCCGGCGGAAAGACGTGGGTGTGAAAGTCGATGATCACGAGGGAAATGATAGCAGGTGGCTCGGTTGCGCGGCACGGGCGGCCGTTTCTATAATGGATGCCAGCCCCCGATCCCGAAAGGCAGGTTCATCTTTGCCCCCCGTCAGCGCCACCACTGTCCGGGAACTTCAATCGACCGCCCGGCGCATCCGCCGCCACATCATCCGCATGACCGCCGAGGTGAACTCTGGACATCCTGGTGGCTCCCTCTCCTGCACGGACATCCTCACCGCCCTCTACTTCCGCGTCCTCCGGCACGACCCCAGCAATCCGACGTGGCCGGATCGCGACCGCTTCGTCATGAGTAAGGGTCACGCCTCGCCAGCGATGTACTCTGTGCTGGCCGAGGCTGGCTACTTCCCGACCGATGAGCTGCTGACCTTCCGGAAGCTGGGCAGCCGCCTGCAGGGACACAACGTCATAGGGGTGCCGCCCGGCGTGGAGATGTCGGCGGGGGCCCTGGGGATGGGGCTCTCCTTCAGCCTGGGCCAGGCCCTGGCCGGTCGCATGGACGGCCACGGCTACCATGTGTACTGCCTGGTCAGCGACGGCGACTGCAACGAGGGCCAGACCTGGGAGGCCGCGGCTGCCGCGTCCCATCACCAGGTCGACAACCTCATGGCCGTCGTGGACTATAACCACATCCAGAACGACGGCTTCTCTGACTACGCCCGCTTTGCCGGCAACGACGGAGGGCGACAGCGGCCCGGGGGCTGGGTGGGGCAGGACGGCCACACCATAAACATCCTCTCCCTCAACCCGCTGGCGGAGCGCTGGCGCGCCTTCGGCTGGAACGTTTCGGAAACAGACGGACACGACTTCACGCAGATGATCGACGCCCTGGAGAGGGCCAAGCGCCACAAGGGCCAGCCCAGCGTGGTCATCTGCCAGACCATCAAGGGCAAGGACGTCAGCTTCATGGAGAACAACCCCTCCTTCCACGGCAAAGCCCCCAACAGGGAGGAGATGGAGCAGGCGCTCAAGGAGTTGGCCGACTGATGGTCAAGGAAGCGCGCGTGGCAGCCACCCGCGAAGCCTTGGGACCGACCCTCACGAAGCTGGCCCGGGAGGGCTTAGACATCGTGGTCGTGGACGCAGACCTGGGCGTCTCCACCACCGCCGCCCTGTTCGGTCGCGAGTTCCCGGAGCGGTTCGTCACGGTAGGCGTGGCGGAGCAGAACATGATCGGGGTGGCAGCCGGTCTGGCCGCCTGCGGCAAGATCGCCTTCGCCAGCAGCTTCGCCGTGTTCGCCCCAGGCCACTGCTTCGACCAGGTGCGAATGGCCGTCGCCCAGCCCAACCTGAACGTGAAGCTGGTGGCCAGCCACGGCGGCATCGTCACCGGCGAGGACGGCGCCTCCGCGCACGCCCTAGAAGACCTCTCCCTCATGCTGTCTCTGCCCAATTTTCGCGTCGTCGTCCCCGCCGACGTGGTGGAGGCGGAACAGGCCATCGAGGCGGCGGCTCGCAGCTATGGCCCCTGCTACATCCGTACCATCCGCCCCAAGGTCCCCGTCATATATGAAGACGGCTACCAGTTCGAACTGGGCAGGTGGCACCTGCTGCGGCACGGCTCCGACGTCACCGTCATCGCCGTGGGCGTGCTGGTGAAAGCGGCGCTGGACGCCGCCGAACTCCTGTCCCAGGACGGGATCGACTGCCGGGTGCTCAACGCCGCCTCCCTCAAGCCAGCCGACAAGGAGGCGGTGGTGGCTGCCGCGGCCGAGACGGGGGCGATCATCACCGCCGAGGATCACCAGGTGCACGGCGGCCTGGGCAGCCTCGTCGCGCAGTTGGTGGCCCGCGAGAGGCCCGTCCCCATGGCCTTCGTCGGCATGCAGGATCGCTACGGGACAAGCGGCCGCTGGGACCAGCTTCTGGAACACTTCCACCTGACCCCGGCGGCGATAGCGGAGGCAGCCCGCGACGTGATCTCCCGCAAGAGCGCCTAACAAGACCAGCACCGCCAGCGTTTCTCCATACGATATGAGCGCGCCCGTACGGATAGCAGCGATCTCCCTGGCCACCACGATCTGCCTGCTGAGCCTGAAACTCATCCTGGGCATCGTCAGCGGCAGCATCGCTGTCCTCTCCGACGCCATCGACAGCGGGACAGATGTGGTGGGAGGCACCGCTGCCCTGGTCAGCGTCCGCGTGGCCACCTGGCCAGCCGACGAGGACCATCCCTACGGGCACGGTAAGGTGGAAAGCATCTCCGCCTCGGTGGCCGCCACCGTGGTGACGATCGGGGGTGGGTTCGTGGTGTTCCAGGCGGTAAGGCGACTGATCGTGGGGAGCCCAGAGATCAACGTCGGCCTGGCACTGGCACCGATGCTGGTTGCGGCCGCCGCCAACGCGGCTCTGGTGTTCTACATGCGACGGGAGGCACGGCGGGCCCACTCCCTGGCCCTTGCCTCAGAGGCCACGCACCTGCAGACCAACGTCGTGCAGGCCATCGCGGTCATAGCTGGGCTGGCCCTGGTGGGCGTGAGCGGGATGCGCGTGTTCGACCCGCTGGTGGCCCTGGGGCTGGCCGCCTACATGGGCTGGACCGCTGTCCACCTCGCCCGAGAGGCGCTCACGGAGGTCATGGACGTGACCCTGCCCGATGAGGAGCTACGGGCCATCCATGACGTCCTCGTCGCTCACGAAGACGAGATCCGCGGCTTCCACCGCCTGCGGAGTCGCAAGGCAGGGCCGACGCGCCACGTGGACATGCACCTCCTCGTGGACCCACAGAGCACAGTGAAGGAGGTGCACGCCGTCTGCGACCGGATCGAGCGCGAGATCAGCGAGCGGCTGCCGGGGGCGACCGTCACCATCCACACGGAGCCGGATGACGGCCGCTACCGTGGCCCCCTGGACCGCATCCTCCAAGGAGGTTGGTAGGCGAGAGCGGGGTTCGGGTACGGCTCAGCAACTGCTCAGGCTCCGCGGCGGCCGTCTCCCTCTGTCCCTTCCTCCTCTTCCTCTTCGCCCTCCAGGTCCTCGTCGGAGAAGACGGCGGCCTCGCGTCCCGCCCATACCGCGACCACGAAGTCCTCGCGGAACGGGTCCGTCGTCAGCACCAGCCGCTCGTCGATCTCCGAGACCAGGTCGCGGATGTCCTCCTCGGTCATGTCCTCGCCGACGCAGAGGGTGGCGTAGGCCATGGACGGCGTGTAGTGGATGTCGACGCGACCGATCTCCTCCTCTCCCCCCTCAACGATGTAGCACTCCGAGTGCGGCGTGCGGCACTCCCGTTCGAACACGTAATCAGTCACGAGGACCTCCCTTCAGCTTGTTACAAGGGCCTCGTCTGGCCGCTGCCCAGGATGATCCACTTGTAGCTGGTGAGTTCACGGGGGCCCATGGGGCCGCGCGCGTGCATCTTCTGGGTGGAGATGCCCACCTCCGCCCCCAGGCCGAACTGGGCCCCATCGGTGAACTGGGTGGAGGCGTTGACGTACACGGCCGCGGCGTCCACCTCGTCCAGGAAACGCATGGCCGCCCTGTAGTCGGCGGTAATGATTGCCTCCGAGTGGCCAGAGCCGTGTCGCTCGATGTGGGCCAGCGCTTCGTCCAGGGAGTCGACGACGCGGACGGCGGCGATCAGGGCCAGGAACTCCTTGCCGAAGTCGTCCTGAGCAGCGGGCTTGAGGACGAGATCGGGGATCTGGGCGGTATCGAGGATGCGGCGGGAGCGCTCGTCGCAGCGCATCTCCACGCCCGCCTCGGCCCAGCGCTGGCCCAGGGCGGGCAGCAGCGAGGCGGCCGCGGCCTCATGTACCAGCAGCGTGTCCAGGGCGTTGCAGATGGAGGGGCGGCGCGTCTTGGCGTTGTGGGCGATCTCCACCGCCATGTCGATATCGGCTGCGGCGTCGACGTAGGTGTGACAGACGCCGACACCGCCAGTGACCACGGGCATGGTGGCGTTCTCCGCCACATGGCGGATGAGCTGGGCGCCGCCGCGAGGGATCAGGAGATCGATCACGTCCCGCATGCGGAGCATCTCGCCTACGAGGGCGCGATCGGTACTCTCGATGAGCTGGACGGCGTTATCGGGAGCGCCAGTGGCGGCGAGGGCGTCCCGCACCGCGACGGCCAGTGCCGTGTTGGAGTGGATCGCCTCCTTGCCCCCGCGCAGGATGCAGGCGTTGCCGGACTTGAGGCAAAGGGAGGCGATGTCGACGGTGACGTTGGGTCGGCTCTCGTATATGGCGGCTATGACCCCCAGGGGGACCCGCTTGCGCCCCAACTGGAGGCCGTTGGGCAGGGTGCGCATGTCGGACACCTCGCCCAGGGGGTCAGGCAGGGCGGCCACCTGGCGCACATCAGCGGCCATCCCCTCTAGGCGCTCCCGGTGCAGGAGGAGCCGGTCCAGCAGGGCCTCAGAGAGCCCGGCGTCGCGACCGGCCTCCACGTCCTTGCGGTTGGCATCCAGGACGTCCGCCTCGCGCTCCAGCAGGTGGTCGGCGATGTTGAGGATGGCACCGTTGCGCACCTCGGCGGAGAGTCGGGCCAGGGCCCGGGCGGCCTCTCGCGCGGCGGCGCCCTTAGCCTGGAGTTCGGATGCGGTGGTGGTCATTTCGCGTTCCTCGGCTTCTCCCTCTCTTCCCGCACGTCGCCCGCCACGCGCTTCCGCGTCAGGCGGATGACGCTGCGGCCGGAGAGGCCCATGATGAGGCGGGCCTGCGGTTCCTGGCTGGCCCGCACCCACAGCTCAAAGGCACCGATGTTGTGGGGATCCTCCGTGAGCTCCGCCTTGATTCCCTTGGCCTCCAGCGCCTCCTGGCCAGTCTCGGCGTCGCGACGGGTGGGCATGCCCGCCACCTTCACTACCGGGTCGGTCTCGCGCCCGCCGTGTCCCAGGACGCTCCGTAATCGCCTGAACATATCGGGGTCTCCGGCCCGACTCCAGGGAGACGGGCCCACGCATGCGGCGGCCCTACTTGTGCCTGCGCTGCCAGCGTGTCTGCTTCAGCCTCTTGCGATGCTTGTGCTTGCTGATCTTCTTTCGACGCTTCTTTATGACTGAGCCCACAAACCCTCCGTCACTTCATGCAGGACCGTTCGAGGTGCAGGAAACAAGGGAGACGTCACCATGTTCCTTGCTCCCTATTCCGTCAATTCATGTCCGGCCCCAGCAGCGGCCCGAACTTGAGCAAGCTGAGGTCGGTGGTAACGTCATCGTAAGCCGCCCGCACCGGCATGTCCACCCTGACCTCCTCCGGCACCACACCAATGATGTTGGTGGTGAGCCGCGGCCCTTCCTCCAACTCCACGATGGCCAGTACGTAGGGCACATCCTCCCGGAACGCCGGGTGCATGGCCCGTCGCACCACTGTGTACGAGTATACCTTGCCCTTGCCGCTAGCGGTGACCCAGTCCAGGTTATCCGACAGGCAGAAGGGGCAGACGAGGCGGGGATAGAAGATATGCTTGCGGCAATCGCGGCAGCGCTGGAGACGCAACTGATGAGCCCGCGTTCCCTCCCAGAAAGGCAACGTGGTCTCATTGGGCTCTGGCAGGGGCTTCCGGTACGCTTCTTTGGGCATGAAGCTACGTCCCCAAGATCAGCGAGGCCTGCTCGCTCATGACGCCGCCGTTGCCGTTGACGAACGCCAGCTCACAGTCGGCCACCTGTCGGTCGCCGGCGCGCCCCTGGAGCTGGCGGACCGCCTCCGTGACGTGAGAGGCGCCACCGGCCAGGCCCGGCTGTCCGAAGGATAGCTGCCCACCATGGGTATTCAAGGGCAGGTCGCCGCGGTAGCTGAGATCGTGCTCCTCCACGAAGGGGCCCCCGCGGCCCTTGGGGCAGAAGGCAGCGTCCTCCAGCGTGACGAGCACGGTTATCGTGTAGCAGTCGTACACCGACACCAGGTCAACATCCTTAGGCGAGACGCCCGCCATGTCGAACGCGTGCGGCGCCGTCACCGCGATGGGTGAGGTGGTGATGTCACCCGCCTGCGACAGCATCATGTGGGTGGCGTATTCGGCAGCGCCCAGGAGCCAGACCGGCGGCCGGGGCGACCGGCGCGCCAGCTCGGGGGAGACGACCACGAAAGCTGCGCCGCCGGTGCAGGGCATGACTATCTCCAGCAGGTGCAGGGGGTCCACCACCAGCGGCGAGTTCAGCACGTCGTCGACGGTGATGGGCCGGTCGAAGAAGAGGGCATCCGGGTTGGCGCAGGCATTGGCTCGCTGGTCAACGGCTACCTTGGCGAGCTGGCGGGATGTGGTGCCGTACTGGAACATATGTCGCTGGGCGATGAGTGCGTAGCCGGAGTTCACTCCCAGAGGACCATATGGCACCTCGAACTCGCGGTAGGGGAGCTGGTAACGGCGACCCGTCCGCGGGGTGTAGAACGTCTCCACGTCGGAGGCCTCTCCAAGGAGACACAGGACGGCGCGGCACTGGTCAGCGGCGATAGCAGCGGCGGCCCGCCAAACCATCCCCGCCGCCGAGGCGCCTCCTATGTCCACTACGTTGGAGTAGCGCGGGTGCACGCCCAGGTACTCCCCCAGGACGGAGGGCCACATGGGCGCCGGATCCGTGATCGGCGGGGCGATAAGGAGGCCGTCCACATCTGCTTGCGTCAGGCCAGCGTCCAGCGTCGCCAGGCGCGCCACCTCGGTCATGATGCCGAGGGTGGTCTTGCCGTCCGGACTCCGGGTCGGCCTCAGCTCGCCGATGCCGGTAATGGCGGCCGCACGGTTGAGAGTCACGTCAACCGTCCGGGTGGGGCCGGGGTCCCGCGGCGGACAATCATAGGAGCACCAGGTTGTCCCGGTGCACAACCTCGCCGCCGTAGTGGTGGCCCAGCACCCCCTCGATGCGGTCGGAGCGGAGGCCACGGATACGCAGGATCTCCTGGGCGCTGTAGTTGGCGATGCCGCAGGCGATGCGTCCGCCGTCGCCGTCGGTGATGGCCACGGCGTCCCCCCGTTCGAATTCTCCCTCGACGTCGCACACTCCGGCTGGTAGCAAGCTTCGCCCCTGCTCACGCAGCGCCCGGCTGGCACCGGCGTCCACAACGATGCTCCCCCTCAGGGAGAGCCCAGCCACCATCCAGCGTTTGCGGCTCTCCATACGGTCCACCCCGGAGGGGAAGAGGGAACCCAGCTCCTCGCCGCGGGCCAGACGGACGAGCACCTCTCGCTCCCGCCCATCAGCGATGATGACGTCAGTGCCGCCAGCGAGGGCCAGGCGGGCCGCCTGGAGCTTGGTGACCATGCCGCCTACGCCGCGGCCCTGGGTGCCGCCAGCCAGCCGCTCGATCTCGGCGTCGATGCGCTCCACGCGGGGGATGAGGCGGGCCTTGGCGTCCCGCCGAGGGTCGGCGGTGTACAGGCCGTCTTGGTCGGTGAGGAGGACCAGGAGGTCAGCGTCCACCAGGTTGGCCACGAGCGCCGACAGATTGTCGTTATCGCCGATTTTGGCCCCTTCGATCTCATCCACGGCCACCACGTCGTTCTCATTGATCACGGGGGCCACGCCCAGCTCCAGCAGGCCGAGGAGGGTGTTGCGAGCGTTGAGATAGCCCTGCCGGTCAGCCAGGTCGCGGCGGGTGAGGAGAGTCTGCGCGACGGTGATCTCATGCCAGGCGAAGAGCTGCTGATAGGCCTGCATCAGGTCGCTCTGGCCGACGGCGGCCAGCATCTGGCGGAACGACATGCCCCTGCGGTCGCGGCCGACCCCCAGGCGATGGCGTCCGGCAGCGATGGCGCCGGAAGTGACCAACAGCACGGCAGCGCCCTCCCTGTGCAGGCGCGCTACCTGGCCCACCAGCGCCGTCATGACCTCCAGATCCAGCCTGTCGGTGCCCGCGGTGAGCACATTGGTGCCAACCTTGGCGACGATGCGGCGGTAGCGGAGCCCTTCCTGTGAGGACTGTCGTTTGGGTTTTCTGCTCTGTCTGGCCAT
>CAYFYG010000413.1:0-1535 GCA_964347225.1 uncultured Dehalococcoidia bacterium
GTCGGAATCGGAGGCAGCTATCCGCCACAGGTCAGGCGCTTTCTGGAGGTGGTCTTCCCTAGCTACCTGGCCGGAGTGACCCGGGCGCAAGAGATGATGCGCTCCTGGGGGATGGTCTCGTCGGAGTTCCATCAGGTGCCGTACTACCCGACTGGAACGGGGATCAACCGTCTGACGGCGCTGGAAGTGAACCTGGCCCTGACGAAACTGTACCGGGGCGAGATGTTCGACCCGGAGTGGACGGCCTACACTCTGGCTCGGCTGCGCGAAAACAACGTGGGCCTCAACTACATCCTGCCGGGGCAACTGCCTTGGTCCGCCACTGTGGCCCACAAGATCGGCTACTACTCGGACGTAGACGGCTGGGTCAACAACGATGTTGGCATCGTCACCTTCACCGGCGCGGACGGCAAGGAGAAGGCATACGCCATCAGCTACCTCTCGCAGAAGGCGAGGACAGAGTACACGGGGTACTCCTTTGGGGCGAGGCTATCGCGCATCGCCTGGAACTGGTTTGAGGCGACATACCGTCTGGGGACGGAGCCACCATCGCCGCCTCCCCCATCACCCCCACCTCCAGCGCCGCGGACGCCAGCGCCGACGTCCCCACCGACGCCGGTGGCGACGGCTACGCCGCAGCCGACCCCTTCGCCGACGCCCTCGCCAACACCGGAACCCACACCCTCGCCGACGCCGGTACCTACACCCTCGCCGACCCCGGAGCCTACGCCCCCACCGACGCCGGAGGTCTCTCCTACGCCCACGCCCTAGGCACCAGCCGCCGCCCAGCCCTTCGCCCGCTCCACAGCCCCCTTCCAGCCCGCGTACAGCTCCTCGCGCCGCTCCGTCGGCATCTCGGGCGTGAAGCGCCGGTCGACACGCCAGTTGGCGGCCACCTCCTCGGTCCCTTTCCAGAAGCCCGTGGCCAGCCCGGCCAGGTACGCGGCGCCCAGGGCGGTGGTCTCCGTGACGGCGGGCCGGACCACGTCGCGGCCCAGGATGTCGGCCTGTATCTGGAGCAGAAGGTCGTTGGCGGCGGCGCCCCCGTCCACCCGTAGCTCGTCCAGCTGGACGCCGGAATCGGCTTCGACGGCCTCGATGACGTCGCGGCTCTGAAAGGCCATCGCCTCCAGGGCGGCGCGGACGATGTGGGCCTTGTTGGCGCCGCGCGTGAGGCCCAGGAGGGCGCCGCGGGCATGAGGGTCCCAGTGGGGGGCGCCCAGGCCTACGAAAGCCGGGACCAGGTAGACCCCGCCGGAGTCGGGGACGCTGGCGGCCAGGGGCTCGGACTCGGCGCTGGTGGCGATGAGGCCCAGCTCGTCCCTCAGCCACTGGACTGCAGCCCCGGCGATGAAGATGGACCCCTCGAGGGCGTAGGTGACGCGTTCGCCCAGGCCCCAGGCGATGGTGGTGACTAGGCTCTGGGACGCGACCCGGCGGTCGCCGACGTTCATCAGCAGGAAGGCGCCGGTGCCGTAGGTGTTCTTGGCCATGCCGGGTGAGAAGCAGGCCTGGCCGAACAGAGCCGCCTGCTG
>CAYFYG010000414.1:0-19457 GCA_964347225.1 uncultured Dehalococcoidia bacterium
CAAGATCGTGGAGGCCACCGAGGAAGGAACCCAGGTCACCAAGTGCTTCACCGGCAAGGACTGCCGGGTCATTAAGAACCGCTATCAGGAGCAGTGGGAAGACCGCGAGGGCGAGATCAAGCCCTTCCCCGCCCAGATGATGGTCGACAGCGAGAAGATGGACGCCGCCATCCGCTGGGGCAACACCGACCTGGGCCTCATGCCCGCGGGACAGATCTCCGGCGTCATCCGACAGGTGAAATCGGCCGGCGAGGTGGTGAACGAGATCATGGAGGAGGCAGAGGAGGTGCTGTCGCGGCTGGCGGAGAAGCACCTGGAACTCCAGGCTACGCCATAGGCCCTGGAAGAGAAGGAGGGATCCATGCCGTACGAGCTGCTCGTTTGCGAGAGGCGGGACAAGGTGGCGATCGTGACCCTGAACCGGCCCGACAAGCGCAACGCCCTCTCCATCGCCCTGCGTAACGAGATCGACCAGTGCCTGGGGGAGCTGGCGGACGACGACGGAGTGAGCGTCGTGGTCGTAGCCGGTGCCGGGCCGGTCTTCTGCGCAGGGTTTGACCGCAACGAGTTCTTCGTGCGGGAGAAAGCGCACCTCGAGGCCCTCATGGAGTCCACGGACCGCTTTCACCTGCGGCTGATGAACTTCCCCAAGCCAATGGTGGCGGCCATCAACGGGTCGGCGATGGGCGGCGGCCTCGACCTGGCGGTCCTCTGCGACGTGCGCGTAGCCGCCGAGGGCACCGTTTTCGCCCACCCGGAGATCAAGTTCGGGGCGCCCACGCTCTACGGGCCGCTGGCGGAGACCATCGGCGGCGGGCTGGCCCGAGACCTCTGCCTCACCGGACGCCGCATCGACGCTGAGGAGGCGCTCCGCATCGGGCTGGTGAGCAGCGTGGTCCCGCTCGACCGGCTGCTGGACGAGGCTACGGCCGTAGCCAACAGCATCGCGGAGGCACCGCTGGTGGCCCTGAAGACGGTCAAGGGCATGATTATCGATCGCTACTGCTGGCGCTACGTGGCCGGGGAGGACATCTTCGCCGGACTCCAGCCACCGGCTCCGTAGAGGCGAACAGGAGCCCTCTGGAAGGCATCCGCGTCGTCGACCTGAGCGGGCAGACGGGGCCCGGAGCGCGGCGCCCTACTGCCGGAGGAGGAAGCGGAAGGCCGACAGCGCCAGTACGTCGTTCGCTCCGTCCTCGATCATGGAGGCGCGGGCGTCTCTCAACAGCATCTCCGGCAGCATGCCCTTGGCGAGCCCCATTCCTCCCAAGATTTGGATAGCGTCCGATGCCAGTTCGAACGATGTCTGGGTGCAGAAGACCTTGGCAGCGATGGAGTAGTGGAGGGTGGGCTGACCGGTGGTGAGCCGGCTATTGGCGAGACGGGACAGCGATCGCGCGGCCTGGAGCTTGGTGAACATGTCGAAGAGCTTCCGCTGGACCAGTTGGTGTTGCGCTATGGGGACGCCTCCCTGGACGCGCTCCTGGGCGTAGTTGTAGGCTTCCTCAAAGGCCGCGCGCGCCACCCCGCAGAACGTGGCGCTCATGCCAGCGTTCGCCTGAGCGAGGATATTCTCTGCGCCAGCACCAAACGTGCCTGGCTCCATGAGCATGAAGTGCCGCGGGATGCGTACGTTGTCGAAGAAGATCTCCCCCTGGTTCAGGGCGCGCTGTCCCAGCTTGTTCAGCGGCTTGCCTCTGGTCACTCCGGGGAGATCGAGGGGGACAACGGCCACACAGGTCCCATCCATGCCCATCGAGGGGTCGCCGCAGAAGAAGCCCAGGGTATGGGTGGCGATGGTACCGTTGGACACCCAAGCGGACTTCTGACCGTTGATGACCCAGTCGTCGCCGTCACGTCGGGCCATGCAATCGAAGTGGATATCGGGCTGAGAGTACTCGCCGGAGTACAGGATGGCGTCCGACCCGTGCTGAGGCTCGGTGGCGCCCCAGCAGCCGATGTACTTCCCCTCCTTGTCTTGGACATACGGCATCACGACATCCTTCAACAGGTCAGGGTTGCCGGTTAGGGCGGCGGCCCCGAACGGCATGGCGGTAACGCCGATGCTGATGGAGAGGCCGGCGTTGCCCCAGCCGAACTCCTCACCGACCACCCATGACTCCATCGGCTGCAGTCCGGCACCGCCGAGCTGCGGGGGGAACCCTCGCAGATGATAGCCCGCCTTGTACGCCTCTCGGAACACATCCCAGAGCCGGGACTCGGGCGCCATCACCTCCTCGGGCGACAGGTCGTCCAGTTCAAGACTGGCGGGACGCAGCACCTCGGCGGCGAACCGATGGGCTTGGTCACGCAGTTCCTTCTGCTCGGGCGGGTCGTCGGTCAGGTTCAGAGCGCACATGGTCTCTCCTCCCTATGATTCGGGTCTATTGAACCGCCGCTTCCCGCCGGCGGATGACAGCTTCGGCCCAGGGCCGCTCCACGCGTTGGGCGCCAGCCTGTACCGCAGGGGAGACGGCGTCGGGATCGGTCATGACGTTGACGCAGGCGGGCCGGCCACTGGCGAAGGCGCGCTCGATGGCGGGGATGATCTCGGCTCCGTCCTCCACGAACTCGGCGTAGGCCCCAAACGCCTCGGCCGCCTTATCGTAACGAGTGGGGCCAAGCTCAGTAGCCACGATGCGATCTTCGCCGAGCCTCAGCGTCTGCTGGTGCTTGCACATCCCCCAGGCCTGATCGTTGTTGACGACGACGACGATGGGCAGGTTGTGGCGCACCGCCGTGTCGAACTCGCTGAAGTTCAGGCCCACGGAGCCGTCGCCGATGAGCACCAGCACCCGCTCCTCGGGGTGGGCCAGCTTGGCCGCTATGCCGAAGGGGATCCCCGTCCCCAGGCAGCCCAGGTAGCCGTGGCCGAGGTAGCGTCCCGGTCGTCGCGCCGAGAGGGCCACCTCCGCCCAGACAAACGTCTCACCACCGTCCGCGACCAGCACGCCGTCGTCAGCTATGAAGGCGCTGACCTCATTGGCCAGATGGTACGGGTGGATCGGGCGCCGGCCCGAGTCGAGGGCGTTGGCGAACATGCCCCGAAACGCGTCCAGGGCCTGGTGCAGCTTGTGCACCCACTCGTCGCGCCGGGGGAATGTGCGCCCCCGCGCCTGCCGGATGAGCGCACGCAGCGTCTCCCGGCAGTCCGCCACGATGCCGACGTCGATGTCGCGAACTCGTCCGATCTCCTCACCCTCGATGTCGACCTGGATGACCTTCGTCTGGCTCGGGATGATGGATTCACGGCCGCCCGTAAACATCCCGAGCCTTCCGCCGAGGAGGAGGGCGGCGTCGGGGAAGCCAGCCAAGGCCATGCTGCGTCCGGCAACCATGAAGCTTCCGACGCCCAGCGGGCTGTCCTCGGGGACGGCGCCGCGGGTCACTCCGTTGGCGCACACGGGGATACCGGTGAGTTCGGCGAACTCCCGCAGCTCGTCGGTTCCGCCAGAGAACCACACGCCGCGCCCGGCCAGGATGACCGGCCGCTCGGCCTCCGCCAGGATGGCCAGCGCCTTGTCAACGGCTTCGGGCGGAGGCGCCGGCGCCGCTTCCGGCCGATAGACCTCCGGGAAGCGCACCTCCTCTTCCTCCACGCGGGCAGCCAGCACGTCTTCGGGTATCTCCAGGAACACGGGGCCCGGCCGGCCGGTAGTGGCCTGACGGAACGCCATACTCACATACTCCGGTATGCGCTCCGGATCCCGGACCAGGCGTCGCCATTTGGTGATGGACTCCATGAGGGGCACCCCGTGCAGCTCCTGGAGGGGCATCATCTCATCATCGGCGAGGGCGTAGCGCCCGCCCACGACGATCATGGGCACGGAGTCGATGTGTGCGTTGGCGACGGCAGTGACGATATCGGTGACGCCAGGGCCAGCGGTCACTACGGCGACGCTGGGCTGCCCCGTGGTACGGGCCCAGGCGTCAGCCATGTGCCCAGCCGCCTGCTCGTGGCGGGTATCGATGATTCGGATGCCGTGGTCGCGACAGGCCTGAAAGATGGGGTCGATGTGCCCGCCGTGCAGGCCGAAGATGCTTTGCACCCCCTCCCGTTCCAGCATGGTCGCGAACATCTCGCCGCCATCGATCTTCATGACTGGCTCCTTTCCGGTCCTCTGGGCCGGAATCTGCCCAGGCGGCAAGAAAGAAACTGCCGCGGACTGCTGATCGTCAAAGGGGGTCGCGCTCTGGCCCGGCCCTACTTAGCGGAAGCCTTCTTGGCCTTTCGCGCCCGCTTCGCCTTGCCTTTGGAGTGGTCAGCGCAATACTGGGCGCTGGCCTCGCCTGCCGGGGCCACCGGCTTCTCGCACCCCTCGACGGCGCAGATACGGTCGGGGCCCTGCACGGTCTTCTTGAGCGCTTCCAGATTCAGCGACGCAGTAAACATCGGGACGTCCTCCTAACCCAGCGGCCTATCGCCTTAAGTATGCACCAGGAACAGCGATATGCAACCCGCTTCGGCCTCGCCGAAGATGGCTGCTCTCATCATTCCGCTGACGGAGAAGATTGTAGGGCAGAAGCGCTGAGAAATCAGTCGGGCAGGGTCTGGTAGCTGACGTAGGGCTTTGCCCCACTCAGACAGGGCAACCGGACATTCTCGCGGCACAATAGCGATTGTCGCTTCTCCTCGACAGTTGGCCAGGGCTCAACGGATAGCACCGCCCCAATGACATCGGCACAGCGCGGACGGTGGCGCACCCTTCACCTCAAGGCTTCCAGCGCCTAGAATGTGTACGGGCGCTGTTTAGCTTTCGGGAACGGCCCGAGACTCCTCGAAGTCCATCTGCCGACCGACAGATGGCCTGGCTTGTAGCATTGTCGTGCCCTTGCGGCAGGCCACACGTCCCCGGGAGTCGAAGTATGCGCAGCAGACGAAAGAAATCGGGCCCCGTACCGGGCCAAGACCTCGAGACCCTGTTCCGACCCAAGAGCATCGCCGTCGTCGGCGCCTCGGCGAACGAGCGGAGCCAGGGCTACGAGTTCGTGCAGGGGCTCGTCGAGATCGGTTTCCCCGGCCCCATATATCCAGTCAACCCCAAGCTGGACGAACTACTGGGGCTGAAGGCATACCCGCGCCTCGAGGAAGTTCCGGGACCCGTCGATTTTGTGATCTCCGCCGTTCCGGCGAGCTTCGTGCTGGAGCTGGTTGAAGGCGCCAAGGCCAAGGGGGCCAAGCTCATCCACTTCTTCACCGCCCGCTTCAGTGAGACCGGCCGCGAGGATGCAGCGGAGCTTGAGCGCGAGTTGAGCAAGCGGATCAAGGAAGCGGGCATCCGCGTCATCGGCCCCAACTGCATGGGGCTCTACTACCCCAAAGAGAAGATCACCTTCGACCCCGTCCTCCCGAAAGAACCCGGCAGCGTCGGTTTCCTGACGCAGAGCGGCAGCCATGCCTTCCGAGTGATGATGCGAGGGACGGAGCGGGGGTTGCGATTCAGCAAGGTCGTCAGCTACGGCAATGCGATGGATATCAGCGAGGCTGATCTCCTGGAGCACTTCGCGGAGGACCCCGACACGGAGGTCATCGCCGCGTACATCGAAGGTGTGCGCGACGGGAGACGCTTCCTCGAGGGCCTGCGGCGGGCCGCAGCGAGGAAACCCGTGGTAGTCCTCAAGGGCGGCCGCACGGCCGCGGGCCGCACCGCTGCCGCCTCCCACACCGCCGCGCTGGCAAGCCAGCAGGCCATCTGGCAGACCGCCGTCCGTCAGGCAGGAGCGCTTGAGGTCGGCAGCCTGAACGAGCTAGTCGATATGGTGGTAGCGTTCAGTCTCGCTGGCCCGGCAAAGGGACCCAGGGTAGCCGTGCTGGGCGGCGCAGGCGGAGAGACCGTTGAAACCGCGGACATCTGCAACGAGGCTGGCCTTGATGTAGCCCCACTCACGCAGGACATACGAGAGGCGCTCCGGGACAAGCTGCCACACGCTTGGGATTGGGTCGGCAACCCCGTGGATGGCTCGATACTCGGGTGGGGACGCTTCGAGGCGCTGGAGGTTGTCAAGTTGATGGCGGCTAGCCCCGCGTACGATCTGATCTTCGCCAATGCCAGGGGAGTGGAGCACATGCTCAACCGGGAGGACGGCGAGAAGATCTTCTGGAATGCCATCGACGTGCTGAAGAGGATCGGCAAGGAGAACGGCAAGGCGACGATGATCGTGATGGGGGAGCCCGAGTTCCGCGATAAGCGGCGGTGGAAGGCGGCCATGAAAGCGCGCGCGGAGCTGGCCGCGGCAGGCGTCGCGATCTATCCCGACATCGAGAGGGCGGCCCGCTCCATGGGCCGCTACGTGCGCCACGTCGCTGAGCGGCAGGAGCAGGGGTAGGCTCCAGAGACCGCGACAGGCGCGGCGCCGGGGGCGAATTCGCCGGAGTCCGATCCAAGGGGCAACCGTAGACGATAAGGAGGGCGTTCGCGATGACAGCAGCCGATGTCAGGCAGCAGCTTCAACTGCCAGATGTGGGCCAGATCGGGGTGGTGGTGGAGGACCTCGACCGGGCGATAGCCTTCTACGAGTCGGCGTTCGGGCTGGGGCCGTTCGAGACGAGGGAGCTGGAGGCGCCCAACGTGCCCGACCGCGGCGAAGAAAAGCACATTAAGGCTCGGCTGGGGTTCGCCAGCCTGGGACAGGTCGAGCTGGAACTGATCCATATCGTGGAGGGGGACAGCTTCCACCTGGAGTTCCTTCGCGAACACGGAGAGGGGGTTCATCACCTGGGTTTCTTGGTCCGGGACTTCACCGCCAAGCTGGAGCAGGCGAAGGCGATGGGGTTCGACGTGCTTCAGTCGGACCCGTTCGGCCAGTTCTACGCCTATCTGGATACGCGCCGCGTAGGGGGGATCATCTTCGAGTTGATCGCGTCCGCAGACGGGAAGGTGTCTCTTCTGAGCACTCAGGTGTAGAGGGCGGCAAGGGACCGGGCAGCCTTGACCCACCGCTCAGAAAGCAGGTGGCCGCCGAATAGCGGCTGGACGAACAGGGCCCGATCATAGCATTCGTCGCCATGATCACTGCAGAGGATGTCCTAACCGTGATGGCCCGCCTGATCGAATCGGGCACCGAAGCGTGGCTGGACGGTGGTTGGGGCGTGGACGCCCTTCTGGGCGAGCAGACCCGTGATCACGAAGACCTTGACCTTGTTGTCGAACTCGCGCAAGTAGAGCGCGTTTGCGAGCTGCTGAAGGACTTGGGATACGGGATAACAGAAGATGAGCGTCCGACACGCCTCGCTTTGGGTGCACCTGGTGGTCGCCAGATTGATCTGCACACAGTGGTGTTCGATAGTGGGGCCGGTGGAGTTCAGACACTTCAGGATGGACGCACCTACCGATATCCTCCGGAGGGTTTTCGCGCTTGCGGCACGGTCTCAGGGGAGGCGCTGCCGTGTCTGACAGCCGAGGTTCAGCTGGAGTGTCACAGCGGCTACAAGCCCACAGATACTGACCGTCACGACGTGAGATTACTGGCGGAGCGCTTCAACCTCCCGATCCCGGAAGCCTATTCATAGCACGGTGCGCAGGAAGGCATGGTGCCTGTCCGTGCCCCCGAGGCGCGGCTGGCACTCGTGTCTGATCGCTTGACATTTACCACGCCGCCGCTAGAATTATTGGTTGCTCCAGTCACCATCGCGTTCGGCAGGAGATCCCCGCAGGTGGAGGAGGCGCCATGACCCGGATTCCCATCCCGCGCACGATAGCGGACCTGAAGCCGGGGGACCACCTCTGCTGCCTCTACAACACGGAAGAGGAACACCGGGCCGTGCTGACGCCCTTCCTGCGCTATGGGCTGGAGCGGGGCGAGAAGGTGCTCTACATCGTCGATGCCCGCACCGCAGTGACCATCCTGGGCTATTTGCGGGACGACGGGCTGGATGTGGAACCGTACTTGGCCGGCGGGCAATTCCAGATCCTCTCTCGCGACGACGCCTATACGCGGGAAGGCATGTTCGACCCGGACGGGATGATTGCCCTCCTGCACGCCGAGACGCAGCAAGCTCTGGCTGAGGGCTACTCGGCCCTCCGCGTGACCGGCGAGATGACCTGGGCCCTGCGGGGACTCCCCGGCTCCGAGCGGTTGATGGAGTACGAGAACAAGTTGAATGAGTTCTTCCCGGGCAGCCAGTGCCTGGCCGTGTGTCAGTATGACCAGCGGCGCTTTGACCCGGCGGTGCTGCTGGACGTGCTAGCCGCCCACCCGCTCGCCGTGATCGGCACAGAGGTCTACGAGAACTTCTACTACGTCCCTCCGAACGAGCAGCTGCAGGGTGACCCCTCGGCAGCGATGTTGCGCAACTGGGTGAATCATCTCGCCGAGAGAAGGCAAGTGGAGACGGCGCTGCGAGAGCAAACCCTTGAACTCGATGAGCGGGTTAAGGAACTGAATTGCCTCTACGGCATCTCCAAACTCGTCGAGGCGCCCGACATTCCCCTGGACCAGATACTTCAGGGAACCGTCAACCTCCTTTCCCCGGCCTGGCGGTATCCGGAGACTGCCTGCGCCCGGATCGTGATGAAGGATCAGGAGTTCAAGACAGAGAACTTCAGAGAGACGCGCTGGAGGCAAGTGTCCGACGTCAAGCTGTGCGGCGAAAGGGCCGGCAGCGTGGAAGTCTGCTACCTGGAGGAGAGGCCGGAGATCGATGAAGGGCCTTTTCTGAAGGAAGAGAGAAGTCTAATCGATGCCGTTGCCGAGCGGTTGGGCAGGATCGTCGAGCGCAGGCAGGCGGAGGAAGCGCTTCGGGAGAGCGAGGAGCGGGTGCGGCACTTGATGGACTCCACGGGGGAGGCGATCTATGGCCTCGACCTGGAGGGCAACTGCACGCTCTGCAACGCCGCGTGCCTCCGCCTGCTAGGCTACAACGACCCGGGGGATTTACACGGAAAGAACATGCATGACCTGATCCACCACACGCGAGCCGGTGGAAAGCCATACCCCGCGGACGAGTGCCGGATCTACCAATCCTTCCGGAATGGAGAAGGGGTTCACATCGACGACGAGGTCTTCTGGCGCGCCGACGGGAGGAGCTTCCCAGCGGAATACTGGTCCTATCCGGTGAAGTCGGGGGGCGAAATCGTCGGATCGGTAGTGACGTTTGTCGACGTCACGGAGCGCAAGCAGGCGGAAGAGGCGCTGCAGCAGCGGACGCGCCAACTCGAGATCAGAGACAAGATCGCACATATCTTCCTGACCGTCTCGGACGACGAAATGTACGCTGACGTATTAGACGTCATCCTGGAGGCCTTGGCAAGCGAGTACGGGGTCTTTGGATACATCGACGAGAAGGGAGGCCTCGTCGTCCCATCGATGACGCGACACGTCTGGGAACGGTGCCAGGTACCGGAAAAGGACATCGTATTCCCGAGGGAGACCTGGGGAGATAGCACCTGGGTTCGGGCGATCAGACAAAAGCGGTCAATCTTTTCAAATGAGCCTTCTACCAATGTGCCCGAAGGACATGTTCCTGTACGCAGGCATATCGCCTACCCCATCATCTTTCAAGGAGCGGTTGTTGGGATTACCGAGGTCGCCAACAAGAAGATAGACTACGACGAGAACGATATCCGGTTGCTGGGAATCATCAACGGGGCGATAGCCCCCGTTCTCGCCGCGAGGGTGCAGAGAAACAGGCTGGAGAAACAGCGTGAACGGGGGGAGGAGGCGATGCGCTCGCTGAACAGGCAACTGGAAGAGGCCAGCCGGCACAAGAGCGAGTTTCTCGCCACCCTCTCTCACGAGCTTCGCACGCCTCTGAACGCCGTCCTCGGAGCGTCAGAGCTTCTCGCTGAAGGTCTGTTCGGACAGCTAAGCGAGAAACAGTTGGAATACGTCCGGGACATCCACGAGAGCGGAACCCACCTGCTCAGCCTTCTCAACGACGTGCTGGACCTATCCAAGGTCGAGGCGGGCAAGCTGGACCTCCATCTTGGCCATTTCGATCTGCGCTCGCTGATGGAGAGCAGCGCCGTCATCGTCCGCGAACGCGCAGCAGGCAAGTCCATCGAGTTCAATGTGATGCCCCCGCCCGAGGAAGTCATTGTTGAGGCGGACGAACGAAAGATCAAGCAGATCGTCTACAACCTGTTGAGCAACGCCGTGAAATTCACCCCGGAAAACGGCAGGGTGGTCTTCAGCGGGCAGCGCGATGGCGCCGAAGCCATCTTTACGGTGGAAGACACCGGCCCGGGCGTCCCTGACGAGTTCCAAGAGCGCATCTTCGAGGAGTTCTTCCAGACGGCCAGCGATCAGGAAGGGACGGGGCTGGGATTGCCGCTGGCCAAGCGGCTGGTGGAGCTTCATGGGGGGCGCATCTGGATGGAGAGCGAGGTGGGTCGGGGAAGTCGCTTCTCTTTCGCGATCCCCATCGCGGGCAGAGGCGCGACTGGCTCAGGGGACTTCGGTGCCCCTCAATAGGCCCTCGACCACAGACACGAACTCGGTAAATCGCAGAGGCTTTGGCAGATAGGCCTGGCAGCCGGCGGCCATTATTCTCGCCTCGTCTTCCGGCATTGCCTGGGCCGTGACGGCGACAATGGGAATCGCCGCGGTACGGGGATCACTCCTCAGGCGACGGGTCGCCTCCAGGCCGTTGATCCCCGGCAGCCGGATGTCCATGACGATCAGATCCGGCCTACGTTCGACGGCCCTGTCCACCGCCTCCTCTCCGTTAGTCGCCTCTTCCGTGTCATACCCGTAGGCTTGAAGGACATCACGAACGAGCTTCAGGCTCACGGGATCATCCTCCACGACAAGAATTTTCTTGCTCACTGTCATCATCTCTTCATATTGCCTGGCAGGACTTCGCGACCACGCGCCCCAGCAGGTTCGTCAAGGTGTGCTTCTGGCTGCATGCTACGACCGCGCGACTGAGGAGAAAATAGACACGGCATTAACGTTGCACGCCGGAGGTCACAGCCAAGGCTTGGCCGCTTGGCGCGATCAGGCCCGGTCAGCTCCTTTTGGCGAAGCGGTACCCGAAGCCCCGTTCCGTCAGGATACGGGTGGGACTGTCCGGGTCCTTTTCCAGCTTCCTTCGCAGCCGCCATATGTAGACACGAAGGAAGTCGATATCATCCACGTATTCGGAGCCCCACACCCGGCTGAGCAAAGCAGCGGATGGGTGCACGCGCCCTGGGGCCTCCGCGAGGGCGACCAGGAGCCGAAACTCCGTTGGCGAGAGCTCCACCGGCTCGCCTTCCAGCCGTACCTGGTGTTGAGCTATGTCGATAAGGAGCGAGCCGTCGTCGTATGTGAACTCCTCCCCCGTGGTCGCAGGAGCGCGGGCCCTCCTCAGGACCGCTCGCACGCGAGCGACCAACTGCCGCGGCGAGACCGGCTTGGACACGAAGTCGTCTGCGCCGAGCTCCAGGCCCTTCACGACCTCCTCATCGCGGCTCAGGGACGTGAGCATGACCACGGGCACGTCGGTCATCTCGCGGATGCGCTGGCAGACCGCCCATCCATCCATCTTCGGCATTATCACGTCCAGGACGACGATGTCTGGGCGAGTGGCGAACAGGACCTTCAGCCCCTCTGAGCCGTCGGCCGCCTCCTCCACAGCGTAACCCTCGTGCTCCAGGGCGTCGCGGAGGAGCCTGCGATCGCGGCTGTTGTCGTCGATAACGAGAATGCGTTCCACGAGGCCAATGATACGCCAGGAGCGCCGCACGTCAACGGAGATGTGCTGCAGCGTTTATGGGGTGTTGATGTCCCTCAGCCACACTGAGCCCTGGGAGCGCCAACGAAGAAATAAGACGGAGGTGGGGCCGATGTTAACAAGAGCTAGGTGTGTCGTCTGCCATGCGATGTTCTCGGGACCGCGGGAGGAAACCTTCCAATGGCTCCGGTACCACCGGACACTCCACGCACTGCAGGCAACGGCCATGCAGCGTTTCGCCGCCGACCACGCGAAGCGCAGTGACGAAGAATGTGCACCCGTCCCTTCCGGCCGGCGTGCGGCCTGACGCGGCCCCGGAAGCGGATGTTCGAAAGGTGTAAACGATGACGACGATGACGGCGAGACCACCGCTATTGGTGAGCTGTCGCAGCCTCCCCGATGAGGAGCTAATGGAGCGGCTGTCCCATCGCGATAGCGCGGCGCTGGAGGCGCTGTATGGCCGCTACGGGAACCTGGTGTACTCCACAGCACGGCGAATCCTCAGAGACGCGCAGCTTGCAGAGGACGTATCGCAGGAGGTCTTCCTGCGCCTCTGGCGACAGCCGGAAAGGTACGCGGCAGAAAGGGGCGACTTCGTCACCTGGCTCCTCTCAGTGACCCGCAACCGCGCTGTGGACTGGCTGCGAACACGAGGGCGTCGCTTCCGCGTGGAGGCGACGTTGCCGGAGCACCAGGGGCAAGAGCTATGTAGCGACAAGGCCCACGATCCCGCCCTGTCCGCGGAACTGGCGGACCAGCGGCGCACAATCCTGGGGGCGATGGCGGCGCTGTCCCCGCAGCAGCGCCAGGTCATCGCTCTCGCTTACTTCGGGGGCCTCACGCAACGGGAGATGGCCCAGCGTTTGGGCCAGCCCCTGGGCACCGTGAAGACGCGAGTGCGGGCCGCAATGCAGAGGCTGCGGCGGGCGCTCCAGGCGACGGACGAAAGCCCAAGTGGAGTCCTCAAGAGGGAGATGGTGATGGGAAACAGTCTGTGAACATCCCCATCAAAGACGGATGGGCTCTGCCTACCGCTCATCTGGCACGTACGGATAGCACAGCGCCCCAGACATGGGCCGAACCCGCACCAAGGAGGTGTGATATGCGAGAAGAGAGCACAGGCCGAAGGAGCATCAGCAGACGCGACCTGCTGAAGGGTATGGCAGCCGGATCAATAATCGCGGCGGCAGGAGCGACAGGCATCTATCGCTTGGGAATGCCTCTGGCCGACCTCGGCCCTCGTCGGGCCCTGGCGCAGATCGCCGGAGGCACGCTGGCCCCGGGGGACGTCGCCAAGTACGTGCTGCCTCTTGTCAAGCCCCCGGCCATGCCGGGCAAGTCCAACAGGAACAAGGACAAGTACAAGATCGCCGTCCGCCAGTTCTCGCAGCGGCTCCTGTCGCCGCCGCATCCGGAGACGACGGTGTGGAGCTACGGCTCGGTCGATCACCCGGGCACCGTCGCCCAGGGCGGAACGTTCAACTATCCGGCTTTCACTATCGAAGCCTCATGGAACAAGACGACCCAGGTCCTGTGGAGGAATGAGCTAGTAGACCCGGCCACGGGCAACTACTTGCCGCATCTCCTGCCGATCGACCAGACGCTGCACTGGGCCAACCCGCCCGGCGGCCTGGCCGGACGCGACAAGCGCGGCTCGGATCCGGCACCCTACCTGGGTCCCGTGCCCATCGTCACGCACGTGCACGGCGCGCACACGACCGAGGACAGCGACGGCTACGCCGAGGCATGGTACCTGCCCAACGCGCTCAACATCCCGCCGGGATACGCAACGACCGGTACATTCTTCGACTACTTCAACCTGAAGTACGGACACGACTGGGCGCCGGGCACGGCGGCGTTCAAGTACCCGAACGACCAGCCGGCCACCACGCTCTGGTACCACGACCACACGCTGGGGATGACCCGTGCCAACGTCTACGCCGGGCCGGCGGGCTACTGGCTGATCCGTGGCGGCCCCAATGACGTGGATCTTGGCTACGTGGCGCCCGGCGTCGGCGACGACCCGCTGGGTGAGTACACCGAGATCCCCATCGTCATCCAGGACCGCTCGTTCAACAGCGACGGATCGCTGTTCTACCCGGACAACCGCGCCTTCTTCGAGGGGCTGAACGTACCTCCAACGGTGCCGTACCTCGACATCCCCTACATCCCGGACCTCGCCTGCGATGGCCTGCCGAGCGATGTCTCCCCCATCTGGAACCCGGAGTTCTTCGGCAACATGATGGTGGTCAACGGCTTCACCTGGCCGTTCCTGGAGGTGGAGCAGCGCCGCTACCGCTTCCGCTTCCTGAACGGATGCAACTCGCGGTTCCTCATCCTAAAAATGACGACCAGCCCAAGGATGAACAACGACGCGTTCAACACGCCGGGGCACTCGTTCTACCAGATCGGCGGCGACCAGGGCTTCCTGCCCGTGACGGTTGAACTCAACGAGCTGCTCATGGCTCCTGCGGAGCGGGCCGACGTCATCGTCGATTTCTCAGGCTTTCCGGTTGGCACCAATGTCTACCTGGTCAACGACGGCCCGGACGCACCGTTTGGCGGCATCTCGCTAGAGGATCTGTCCGATTGGGAGTCGACCGGCCAAGTCATGCAGTTCCGGGTCAAGGCGGCCACCAGCCCAGACACATCCCTACTGCCGACCACTTTGCCGGCGGCCGCGCTCCCCGGACCAGCGGCCTTGACACGCGCCGTCTCCCTTAATGAAGAGGAATCGGCAAGCGTGAGGGTTTCCGAGGACGCTTCTGGAAACATCGTCCTGGATTGCGCCACCGGTGAGGTCTTCGGGCCCACCGCAGCCTTGCTGGGCACGCTGAACCCGGACGGAACGGGCAACCCGCTCAAGTGGATGGATCTCAT
Source organism: uncultured Dehalococcoidia bacterium (assembly GCA_964347225.1). GTDB lineage: Bacteria > Chloroflexota > Dehalococcoidia > SM23-28-2 > RBG-16-64-32 > DAOUMF01. The sequence continues at coordinate 14,537 of CAYFYG010000414.1, forward strand.
CACCGAGAACCCGGCCCTCGGCGCCACCGAGACCTGGGAATTCCACAACTTCACCATGGACGCGCACCCCATTCACATCCACCAGGTGCACTTCGAAGTTCTTGGCAGGGGAGCTGACGGCACCCAGCCACCCGAAGCGTGGGAAACCGGCTACAAGGACACGGTCATCGCCTACCCCGGCGAGATCACCCGGGTCAAGGCCCTATACGACCTGCCTGGCTTCTACGTCTGGCATTGCCACATCGTGGAGCACGAGGACAACGAGATGATGCGGCCGTTCCACGTGGGGCCCGTCCCGCCGGACGCGCCGGCTCAGTAGAGGGATCTTGGCGAGCTGAATGCGATGTCCAGGGCTACTGAGTCTGGCACTGCCACATCGTCGAGCACGAGGACAACGAGGTGATACGGCCGGATAACGTGAACCTGTCCCCCGACACGCCGGCATCGGCGGACAGGCCGCCAAAGGAGAGAACCGACCACTGGGCTAACTCCGCAAAGCCGAGAGGGCCGGCCCGTGGGGCCAGCCCTCTCGCTGTGAGCCGGGCGTGCACGTAGAAAGCCTTTGGCATACATGATTGTGCGTATTGCCACTGCGCATTAGCCCCATAGGATAGTCCTGCCCAGGAAGGCGTCAGGGCACAGCCGGACCCGGCTGTAGGCGCGTAGGCAGGAGAGGCCCTTCGACTGATCTCAGGACGGGCATGCGGGGCCTCCAGCTTGACGGTAGCGGTTGAGGACGGGGGGTCAAAGAGTAGAGGGGCGGCCCCCGAGGGAAGAATGCGGAAGTCGAGACGCGCTGTGTTCACTGGCCCGCGCGAAGCGGAGCCGCCCTGATCGGAGGGCTGTGGTCAGCAAGCCCCCTCTTTGGGAGAGTCAGGGAGGGTGTCCATATTCGCGCCGGCCGCCTTAGGTATGGCCTACCGACTGATGGTCAGCCTGGCCCCTTCTTCCGTGTCTTCCACGTCTATCTGTGCTCCCCCCAATTCCTCCGCCAGGCCGGAGGCGATCACCAATACAGTCTCGCCGTCCGCTTCCACAGTCTCGTCCCCCTCTTCAACCTGATCCGCGGCGAGCGCGAAGCCACGCCCCTCCGGTTGCGCCACTAGGCGGAGCACCTGGCCTTCCTTGGTAGACGCCTCGGCAAGCATGCTGCGCAACTCCTCAGTAGCTCGTTCTGTAACTGTGACTCCGGCCATGTTTGTCCTCCTTGCGTATCACTTAAGGCCGTTCGTTCGCGCGCGATGACGATGCCACCAGCCATAGAGCCACCATCGCGGCAGCCGCCGGAACGCGGCGCGCATGACTGGTGGGCCACAACTTGCGTTGCCGACGACTGCAGCCAAGGCGAGCACAGAGCTAGTTGCCAGTGCCCGCATGATGCCCTTGGGCACCGCGCTCTGCAGAATGACTCGCTGCTGCCCTCCCGTCCGGTACCCTCTTTGTACTCGATGACCGCGTCCACGACCTTTGCTGCCCAGAGCCGCCTGTCGAGTGCGCGGCGGAAATTCACTCTCATCGTCTCTAGCCCCTCAACCGGCAAGCTCGGCGTCTGGCGCTGGGGTCGCTCTCAGGCAGAGCCGCCGCCACCTCGTCATCGCGAAGGATCACGGTTTCCCTCTTCCTGCTGTTTGACCTCCCCGCGCCCGCCTGTCTGGTCTCCAACCGCGCTCTAGCCGCCATCACCTGTCTCCTCTGAAACGCCCTCCTCGGCGCCAGGTTCGCCTCGCTTGGCCAGTCGTGTCACGGTATCCCTGGCCCGCTCTGCCAGTGGCTCGGCACGCGAGCGCACCTGCCTCCTCGTTTCCTCGCCAGGCTCCGGGGCCAGCAGCAGCGCCAGGGCGAACCCGATAAGACCCCCTGCCAGAAGGCCGACGGAGAACGATCCCGCCTTACGAACGCCTGCCATGTTGTCCCTCCTTTCCTCTAGTACAGCCACCTAGTTCCTGAGGGAGGCGGCAGCATGCCCTCGAGACGGGCGACGCGGAGTCGCGGCAACACGAGGCCTCGACTCAATCTCGACGCCGCATTGGAGGCAGACGTAATAGTCTCCCCGGAGATCGCGGTGGCGAACGAGGTCACCCACACACCTAGGACAGGCTTTCAGGATGAAGGCGAGGTTCGGCTTGCCGTCAGCCCGGGTAGGAAGGCTGTAGCGCATGGCGCCCCTCCTTTCTTCGGCGGGCCACCGCGCCATAAAGACTTGGAGTCGAGGGCCCGGCCTCAACTCCGTTGCGCGGCACGTATGACCGTCTCAGAGGCCGACGGGGTTAGCTGACGGGTTAGGACTGAGAGGTTCTGCCCTTCTCGTTTCAGACGAGATGCACCCCGAAACTTGGTTCCCCCGTTCTCCCAGCCGAAGGGGAGATTTGGCCTTCAAAGCACGAAGTACATTCTAGGTCATCACGGGCTTGGCCTGTCAATGCGCTGCTCGTGAAGCCATTAGGAACGAGCAGCGGCTCGTTTAGCATTTCCAGCAGAAGACGTCCCAAGGGGTGATTTTCGAGCCAGATGCGCCCGGATAGGCCCCGCATCTCTGCTTTCCATGCCGACTCTATTGGGCGAGCGCTATCGGGAGGCATTCTGCGGGGCGCGTTTGGGAAGAGGGACGCGCCGTCGCCGTGGCGCAGAAGCGGATCTGCGGTTCTATGTGGGGAAGGCCTCTCTATCCGAAGCCATTGGCGGCCTAGGGCAACGGCCTCGTCTTGCCCTAGCGGAAGCGGCGCTACGCGCTCACGACGAGCGGGGACGTTGCCCCGGCAGTCGCGTCATGGTTCCTCCTTCCGGCCGCCCGTGACGCTGCGCCAACGGCGTCCGGCCGACGCGTTGGCGCGAGTCCCGCACTAAGAGCTTTGGTCGATGAGGAAGGTGCGGGCGGGGGCACCCTCGGCGCCGACGACGTTGAGGGGCGCGCAGACCAGGAGGTAGGGGCCGGGAGCGATGCGCCGCAGGTCGAGCCCCTCGATGATGACGATACCCTTGGCCAGGAGCGTCTCGTGCACGTCGTGGGGGTCGGCGTGGAAGCGCTCGATGGACAGATAGTCGATCCCGACCAGCCGGATGTCGCACTCGACGAGGGCTTCGGCCGCGTCCGAGGCTAGGGCGATGAAGTCCTGGTGGAAGCTGTCGTCGTCCCAGAAGCGACTGTTTCGCGTCTTGAGGAGGAGACGCCGGCAGTCAGGCGGGATAGCCATGGACTCCAGATCCGCGGCGGTGATGTGGGTGTCGCCGGCGAACTCGGCGACGTAGGCGGGGCCGACGAGGGCGTCCAAGGACAGGCTATCGACGCCGGGGGCACCGTCCAGGAAGTGGGCGGGAGCGTCGACGTGCGTGCCGGTGTGGGAGCCGAGGGAGAGCGCGCTGATGGTCATGGAGTTGCCCTTGGACAGGAGGCTGCGGAAATCGAGGACGGGTCCGGGCTCGCCGTCGTAGGTCGGCATGTCGGCCCGGAGGGGGACGGATACGTCGTAGACCTTCATGGGCTGGAGCTATTATGGCACATCGGCCCATGGGCGTCGTGCCCCGTCGGACGCAGACCGGTAGACGTTGACTATGCCGTGGGCAGCTTCTCCACATCAACGCCGATACCACGGTCCACGGGAATCGGCTGCCAGTGCCAGGGGCGGTACTTCAGGTGACCGTAGCCACCCGCCATGTGCAGCCACTTGACGATGCCCGGCTCCACGTCCGACTGGCTGTACCACTCCCGGTGCTGGTACGGCTCGAAGCCGTTGTACAGAACCACCAGCCCCGGCCGCACCGACGGCGACAGCTTCACCGAGATGTTCAGGTGCCCGGCGTCGTTGACGACGCGTACCTCCTCGCCGTTCTTGATGCCTTTCTTCGCCGCGTCTTCGTCGTTCATGGACATGAACGGAGTACCGCGGTGAGTGTTCATGATGATGTTGTTGGTCATGTTCATGAACGATAAGGACGCGGCGAAGAAGCGGATCAAGAACGGCGAGGAGGTGCGCGTCTTCAACGACGCTGGCTCGATGCTGATCCCGGTGAAGATCTCGCCGTCGGTGCGGCCGGGCCAGGTGATCGTCTACAACGGGTTCGAGCCGTACATGCACCGCGACTGGTACGGCCAGGCGGACGTGGAGCCGGGGATCGTCAAGTGGCTGGGCATGGCGGCCGGCTACGGTCACCTCCAGTACCGGCCCCTCGCCTGGCAGCCCATCCCGTGCGACCGCGCCGTGACCGTGGACGTCCGGCGCGTGCGGCAGAAGGCCGGGCGGAAGTAGGGACCTTCAAGCACGGGCGGGCAGCATCCCGCGCGGGCTAGCTTACCTTTACCTGCGTCGGCACCACGTCGGAGCGGCGGAGCGAGCGGCGCTCGCCGACTATCTCGAAGCTGTCGCTGAGGCGGATGTCCTCTGAAGAGCTTCCGAGGTGGACCTCAACACGGCCCAGCTCCACCACGAACTCCATGTCCCGGTCGTAGAAGGCGATCTGGCTCGCGTCGAGGTGAAAGGTCACGCGCCGCGTCTCGCCGGGCGCGAGGGCGATGCGCTGAAAGCCCTTGAGCTCCTTGACGGGTCGCGTCACGCTCGCGGCGACATCGTGCACGTAGAGCTGCACGACCTCCTCGCCGGAGCGGGAGCCCGCGTTCGTCACGGCCACACTCACGGCGAGCGCCCCGGTCGCAGGAACCTCCGCCGCGCTCAGCTCGAGGTCAGCGTAGTCGAAGTGCGTGTAGCTGAGGCCGTGCCCGAAGGCGAAGAGAGGCTTGCTGGAGAGATCGGCGTAGTCGCCCCGTATCTGGCTGCGCCCGCCCGAAAGCTTGTGCCCGTAGTAGACCGGCACCTGGCCAACCGAGCGCGGCAGCGAGATGGGAAGCTTGCCACCGGGCGCCACGTAGCCGAAGAGCACGTCGGCAACGGCATTTCCGCCCTCCTCACCGGGGAGCCATGCTTCGAGG
>CAYFYG010000415.1:0-2436 GCA_964347225.1 uncultured Dehalococcoidia bacterium
GCCGTGGAGGTCTACCGGGGGCTGACCTCTGGGAACCTGGAGTGGAGCCACTTGGGAGACGTGGCCTGGATGCTGGTGGTGGGCGCGATCTTCTACAACCTCGCCGTGCTCTCCATGCGGCGACGGCTCGTCAAGTAGCGCTTCTCTTTGACGGTGCCCTGTCGGCGGGCTAGCATTCCTTGTGAGATGATCCCCCGCATCGCCGTTCCCCACTGGCGGGCCCCTACATTCGAGCGCACGCAGCACTACCACGATTCCCTGCGTCAGGCCGGGAGCGAGCCCCTCGTGGTGGACGGGCGGACCCTGCCCCAGGACGCCGCCGGGCTGATGCTGGCCGGGGGCACGGATGTGGACTCGCACCTGTATGGCGAACGGAGGCACCCGGAGACGGAGCGGCCCAACAAGGCCCGCGATGCCCATGAACTGCGGCTCCTCCGTCAGGCGCTGGAGCGGGATCTGCCGGTCCTGGCGGTGTGCCGCGGGCATCAGTTCCTCAACGTGGCGTTGGGGGGATCGCTGCTCCAGCATATCGAGGGGGACGGCCACCGCGCCGACGACGAGGGCCGGTCGCGCTGGCACACCGTTTCCATCCGCGGCGGCCGCGTCGGCAAAGTGTACGGGCGTCGGCCCGACCTGCGGGTGAACTCGCGCCACCACCAGGCCGTGACGGAGGAGCGGCTGGCGCCCTCCCTGGAGCCGTTCGCCTATTCGACGGACGGGCTCGTGGAGGCGATGGAGAGCCGGGAGCACCGCTGGGCCGTGGGGGTGCAGTGGCACCCGGAGCGGCCGGAGATGCGCCCGGCGGCGGACGCCCTGTTCGCGGCGTTCGTCGCCGCCTGCCGCAAGTAGGGCGACGCTTTATTTCCCCGCCGCCAAGTGCTATCCTTGCCGCAGCATTCTAGCCGTTCGCGACAGGGGGCTAGTGCCGCTGATGGAGCCGCGTATCCAGTACGCTCAGACCACGGACGGGGTGAGCATCGCCTACTGGGCGATCGGGAAAGGGATGCCGGTAGTGCATATGCCATTTCCGTTCCCCCATGTCCAGTTGGAGTGGCAGTTCCCCGAGATGCAGCGCTGGTACGAGCGTCTGGCTGAGAACAGGAGGCTGGTGAGGTACGACGCCAGAGGCCTCGGGTTGTCCCAGCGCGACGTGACCGAGATGGCTTCAATCGACGTTGGGGTTCTCGACATGGACGCCGTCGTGAATCGTCTGAGTCTGGAGAGGTTCGCTCTGTTTGGGCCCACTCACTCCGGACCGCTGGCCATCGCCTACGCGGCCCGCCACCCGGAGCGAGTATCGCACCTTGTTCTCTGGTGCGCTTATTCGCAGGCCTCCGACTGGGCAGGCTCGTCGGCGGTTCAGGCAACACGCGCGCTCATGGATAAAGATTGGCGGACATATACGGAAACCGCGGCACACTCCTTCGTCGGTTGGTCGGCTGGCGAGCCCGCGAGCCGGTTCGCGGCCATGATACGGGAAAGCGCAACGCCGGCTGCGCTCGAGATGGCCATACGCGCGCTCAACCAGGTTGACGTCAAAGCCTCGCTGCCGCAGGTGAGGGCGCCGACGCTCGTACTTCACCGCCGCCAGATTGGCACGGCCGTGGACGTAGCCAGGGGCCTTGCTTCCGGGATATCAGACGCGCGACTGGCGCTTCTGGAGGGAGAATCGCTGGTACCGTACCTTGGCGATATGGAGGCGGTGCTGGCGGCCATCGACGAGTTCCTGGGCGAGCGTGAGGAGGCGGCAGAGGCCGCCACACCGTCCGGGCTGGTGACGATGCTGTTCACCGATATGGAGGGCTCGACCACCCTTACCCAGCGCCTGGGCGATGCCAGAGCCCAGGAAGTCCTCCGCACGCACAACGCCATCTTGCGCGACGCCCTGAAGGCCCATAGCGGCTGGGAAATCAAGCACACCGGCGACGGTATTATGGCCTCCTTCGCTTCGGCGGGTCGTGCTCTGCAATGCGCCATAGCCATGCAGCGTGCCTTCGCCCAGCACAGCGAAGCGAACCCTGACACCCCCATCCGCGTCCGCATAAGCCTCAACGCCGGCGAGCCCGTTGCGGAGGAGAAAGACCTGTTCGGCACCGCCGTCCAGCTGGCGGCCCGCATATGCGCCCACGCCGAGCCGGACCAGATTCTTGTTCCCATCGTCGTGCGGGAGCTTGCGGCGGGCAAGAAGTTCCTCTTCGCGGATCTCGGCGAGACGGTGTTGCGAGGGTTCGAGGACCCCGTGCGGCTTTACGAAGTGAGCTGGCGGGAGGACGCCTGATCGAGCCCGCATCCAGTACGCTGAGCCCGGCGATAGCACCACCCGCTCATTCGTGGCGTTTCAGGTGCAGGAGGGCAGCACGACATGAACACTGAAGCGGCGCCGACCAGGCGCATCATCCCCTGTCTGGACATTGCTGGCGGCCGCGTGGTCAAGGG
>CAYFYG010000416.1:0-3695 GCA_964347225.1 uncultured Dehalococcoidia bacterium
CGGCCTCAGCGTCCGGGACGCTGAAGATGCCCACAACGTCCACGTGGTCTCCCGGCTTGACGTTGCCGCCGGCCGTGACCACTTCCTGCACGCCGACTGATATCGCCCGCATGCCGGGCTGCACCTTGAAGGCGAGTCCGTCGCCAGCGACATCGCTGACATCGGTGGTGAGGACCTGGGCGCCCGCCGCCACGTCCTCCGTCACCACGCGGTCAGTCAGTTGACTGCGGCTGGTGAACGCGTCAGCGTCGGCCTCCTCCGGCGGCACGAATTTCACCTCGAGCATGTCTGAGGTGATGCGGGTGTCGGCGGGGATCGCCTCTTTCGCCTGCACCACGGGCACGGTGTCGCTGCCGCCGCCGCTGTCAGCACCGTTGACGGCCGCGAACACGATGACCGCCGCAATGGCGGCCAGGACGAGCCCGAGGAAGAGGACGAGCCTTTGGGACCTGCCTCCGAACTTCTTGGCTACCGTGTGTCCTGCCATAGTACCAACCTCCGTTTCCAGTTCGAGCTATGAGTTCCTCATTCGACCAATTTCACAACTACCGGTGCGAAGGGGTTGTCGGTGTCGCCCCATTCGTACTCCCAAGCTGGCTTGGCTGTGCCGGGCACCATGAACCCCCAGACCATCCCTGAGCCGGGGGCGCCATCGCAGTCCCCGTCGCCCAAGGGGTTGCAGCGGTCCCATTCAACGATGTAGAAGTCGGCGATGCCGTAGACGAGGACGGGAGCGCTGGAGCCCTGGGGCGGGAAATCTTCAATGACCGCGAGCGGCACCATTCGCGCATCGCACAAACTGTCTTCCGCATTCGAAGCTGCTATGGCCCAGGCGGCGTCGTCGACCTCGCCCGCCTCCACGTCAGTCTCGACGTCGCATTCCCAGTCGACCTCGGCGGCGAACAGTTCCTCGAGGGCGTCCATGGTGTTCTGGCCCATGCCGCCGGTCTTGGTCTCACACGGGAGGACGTCGCCCTGGCTCAGGATCTTGTCGCCGGAGTCACAGGCGTCATTGGGCAGGTCGGCGCAGGACAAGGTGATGGCGTCCCGGTAGTCGGTGGCGCCGTTGCCGTAGACGGCCAGGGCGCCGAAGTTGCCGGAGCTGCCGTTCTGGAAGTCGCCGGAGGAGAGCTGGAAGGCAAACAGGGTATGGGGGTCCCAGGCGTTCCACCACTGGCTCTCCTCGGGGTCCCCTTCGAAGTTCTCGGGCACGTCGATCGCCCAGGGCTTGACACAGGAGCCGATGATGTGGAGCTTGCCGGCGGCCGCGCGTGGGCTTACCGTGGGCGTGCTCACGCCGAACGTTCCGGCGAGGAAGCTGTTGCTATCGCGCTGAACCTGGACGCGCACGAGGTCCGGTTCGCCGTTGCCGCTCCTGTCCTCGAAGCAGAACCTCCCTCCGTCCTCCGTGAAGCCGTCGCACACGACGTCCGTGGCGAGCTGTGTGTCGGGGTTGATGCCGTTGTTGTTGGCCCAGATCCTGCCGGCGTCGACGGCGGCGGTGGTGTCTGGCAGTTCCTGGGCGGCGGCCAGGGCCACGGCGTCGGCGTCGTTCTGGGCGTCCCTCTTGTCGCTCAGCCAGTAGCCCACGTCAACTGCAATCATGAGGGCGGCCAGGACCAGGACGAAGAGGCCGACGCCCAGTACGATGACTTGGCCGGTCTGCTTTCGCGAGAGTCTGGAAATAATGTCCAGAGATGATTTCAACATCCGCTCACCCCACCGGGATCAATGGCGCCGTCCACGCCCAGTTCCAGGCGCATGTCGGCGCAGGATGAAATGTTGATGGAGTCAAAGGCGACGCTTAGAAAGCCGCGCAACGGAGTGATCAGGGAGTAGTCGAGGTTGGCGCTGACGACCACTGAATCGCCTTGATCGCCGACGCTGGTGCCGTCGTCTGGGCCGTCGACGAAGTAGACATCGACAGTGGCATCGTCGCTATCAAGGAGGCCGCCGGAGGTATCGATGGCGCGTTGTGTCGCCGCGGTCGCCACGGCGGCAGCGGTGTCGTCCTGCACGGCGGCGAAGCGCGCCGCCTCGCGGGTGGAGTTGGTGATGACGATCCAGCGGCTGAAGCCGACGCCGAACTCGACAAGAAGGAACAGGACGATAAGGAAGATGGGCAGTATCAAGGCGAACTCCACCACCGTCTGGCCGCGCTCGCCTCGCTTAGTGGGTGCTCCGAACAGCTTCATTCCTCTCCTGCCTCCTCCGTTGGGCTCGCCATCGGTCTCGTCCGCGCCTGCCCCGGTGGTAGGGGAGACAGGTGCCTCCCCCACCACCAGAGGCGAAGCATCAGGATCCTTACGGCGCGAACGGTGCCGTCATCTCCGTGGCGACGTAGTTGGCCCAGTCCGCGAAAGCGCCCACCAGGCCGGTGGTCAGGACCACAGTGATGATCCCTACGGAGATGAGGGCGGAGATCAGGGCGTACTCGATGACGTCCTGGCCCTCTTCGCGGCGGATCAGGTCCGTAAGCCAGGTGTACAGCTTCAACATTTGGTCTTCCTCCTTCTGGTCTCGCTGTTTTCTTTGCGGGAGTCGGGCGCCCCCTTGCCAAGGCGTCGCCTTGGGCGTATCCTGAGTAGACGGCACCGCCGGATGCTGATGCGCGTTCTGACCAGGGTAGGGGGCAAATACCTTGGGATGCGCAGACGGTTCTAGTGGTGCCGCGTCTTGTTAGCGCCTCTTCCTATGCGCTTCACCTCCCTTCGTGTTGTTGTTCTCTCGTAAGCTTGGACTTCAGTTCGAACAAGAAGTGCGGAGACGGCGCCACCTCCGGCTGATCGTCCTGGAGGACCTGAGCGATCTCCAGGAGCGGCCTCAGCCTCTCTCGGTATTCGGGGTATCTCTGCAGGCACGCTTCCATGGATTCCCCTTCCCGCAGGAACTCCATACAATCAGCCAGCGCGCGACTGAGCGTAGTAGTGGCCAAGGTCATCCTCCAGGCGGCGACGGAGGGCGCACAACGCCCGATACTGAATCACCCGCACGGCGCCGATGCTCTTGCCGAGCACCTTGGCGACGTCCGAGTAGCTCAGCCCATCTACAAAGCGCATCACGATGACCTGACGCTGGTCCCCTCGTAGCGTTCGCACCCCTTCCCATACGCGCTCCCCGTCTGCTTTGGCCTCACATGACGCTTCGGGGGAGTACAGGATGCCCTGGACTTCCACCGCCTCCGGGAGCGGGGCGCTGCCGTTGTCGCGAACCTTTTTGTGGTTTATCGTGAGGTTGTAGGCGATGCGCAGGAGCCAAGCCAGGAACGGCACTCCCCGCATTTCATATCGATGGATAGCCTCGAGGGCCTTGAGGAAGGTCTGAGCGGTGAGGTCTTCCGCCGAATGGAGATCGTTCGTCAGGTAATAAACGTGGCGAAAGACCTTGAACACATATCGCTCGTACAGGGCGCCGAAGGCTTCGCGGTCGCCCTTGGCGGCACCAGCGATAAGCTTCGTATCATCGGCCTTCTGGAGGCTAGACCGACGCATATCCCTCCCCGGTGCTAGCACGGCTAGGTTGTTCAGTTGTTGAGCCTTCTGCCGGCGTTCCGGCAAGTCAGCCGGCAGCTGTACTCATTACAAATAACAACCGTGGAATACAGATGTTACAGTAGCGGGGACAGCCCTTCAATCAATTTCTTGACATAGGAAGTAGATTCTTGGTTAACAGTCGGGTTCCCCCTTCTCAGCCTG